>NZ_JBEXOS010000059.1:0-50243 GCF_040611655.1 Streptomyces sp. NPDC006552 | reverse complement strand
TCGGCCGGTCGACGTGGAGGGTGGCGGGCAGCCGCCCTTCGCGCAGCGCGAGCACCGTCTTGATGAGGCCGGGCCCCCTCGGCGTCAGGCGCGACGCGCGGTCAGTGCACGCCGCCCATGAGCGGCTTGACCGTGCGGCGGAACATGAAGACCGCGACACCGGCGAGGACCGCCAGCGCACCCTGCGAGGCGAACCACCACTGGCTGTCGGTCGGCGCACCGACCAGCTGGAGCAGCGCGATGACGGAGTCGCCCGCGGTGACGGCGAGGAACCACACGCCCATCATCTGCGAGCCGTACTTCTGCGGCGCCAGCTTGGTGGTGAGCGACAGGCCGACCGGGGAGAGCGTCAGCTCACCGATGGTCTGGATCAGGTAGACCGCGCACAGCCACAGCGGCGTGACCTTGGCGTCGCCGGAGGCGGCGGCCTGGGCCAGCATCATCACGAAGAAGGACAGACCGATCAGGAAGACGCCGTTGGCGAACTTCGTGAGGGAGCCGGGCTCCTTGCCACGCCGGTTCAGCGCCAGCCACAGCCACGCGAAGACCGGCGCGAACGCCATCACGTACAGCGAGTTCAGCGACTGGAACCAGCTGGAGGGGAAGTCGAAGCCGAACAGCGAGTTGGCGGTGTCGTTCTGCGCGAACAGGTTCAGGGTCGAGCCGGACTGGTCGAAGATGCCCCAGAAGACGGCGGCGACGACGAAGAACCAGATGTACGCGGAGACCCGGGACTGCTCGGTGCCGCTCAGCTCGCGGTCGCGCTTCATCTTGACCAGGTACCAGACCGGCAGCAGCAGGCCGAGGACGGTCAGCGGCCACAGGATCCAGTTGACCGTGAAGAGACCGCCGCCGCCGACGACGCCGTAGAACACGACGGCGAGCGCGGCCCACAGGCCGACCTTCTTCCAGATCGCGGTCCGCTCGGCCGCGGACAGCGGCGAGGGCACGACCGTCGACTCGGCGGACAGGAAGCGGAAGCCGAAGACGAAGCAGAGCAGGCCGAGGGCCATGCCCACACCGGCCATGGCGAACCCGAGGTGCCAGTCGACCTTCTGGCCGATCGTGCCGATCGTCAGCGGGGCGGCGAAGGCACCGAGGTTGATGGCTATGTAGAAGATCGAGAAGCCGCCGTCACGGCGCGGGTCGTTCTTCTCCGGGTACAGGTGGCCGACCATCGTGGAGATGTTGGCCTTGAGCAGACCCGAACCGACGGCGATCAGCACGAGACCGGCGTAGAACGTGCCGGCCGAGGGCAGCGCCAGCGTGAAGTGGCCGACCATGATGATCGCGGCGCCGACCGCGGTGGTCTTGCGCGGGCCCCAGACCCGGTCGCCGAGCCAGCCGCCCGGCAGGGCGAGCAGGTACACCAGGGCGTTGTAGACCGAGTAGATCGCGACCGCCGTGCCGGCGTTCAGGCCGAGGCCGCCGTCGACCACGGCGGCCGACAAGTACAGGACGAGCAGTGCCCGCATCCCGTAGAAGCTGTACCGCTCCCACATCTCCGTCAGAAACAGAAAGGCCAGGCCGAGGGGGTGGCCAAGGAAGGACTTGCCGCCGGCGACAGGCGCGGTGGCTTCCTTCGTCAGGCTGGACGCCATGGTTGTTCCTTGCTCGCTCGGGACGCCGCCGGTCCTTTGTGGGGGTGGGGCGTGCGCCCGGGTGGGGGACGGCCGGCACCGGAGTCCTGCCGTCCTCCCCACGCCCGGGGGATGTGCCCGCACGACGGGTCGTGCGGGACGCGGTACGGCGGACCCGGGATCCACGCCTCGCACGCTTCGTCACGCGCGGGGCCCGGCCACAGGTCGTTCCTTCGATGCTGACCGCGGTCAGCTCACACAGGAAAGGGACCGTCGGTGCGCGGTGCGCTCCTCAGGTCCCCCATTAGTGCATCAGGCGTTCCGTCACCATACGACACGACAGTGGTGCATATGGAAGGACTTGAGAGATGGATCACAGGCCCTGGTGGAACCGACGCGCTGAATCGAAGGAGTTCGTAAGGATCGCACCCCAGAGCCCAAGGAGGCGAACCCGGAGGTGAGGGTTCCGCTTTGGCCCGCAGCGCGCTCTTGCCGATCACCCCGCAGCCGTCCCGCAGCGCGGACTACCATCACTGCATGACCCGTGTACTGCTCGCCGAGGACGACGCGTCCATCTCGGAGCCGCTGGCTCGCGCCCTGCGCCGGGAGGGGTACGAGGTCGAAGTCCGCGAGGACGGACCCACCGCCGTCGACGCCGGACTGCAGGGAAGCATCGACCTCGTCGTCCTGGACCTCGGCCTGCCCGGGATGGACGGCCTCGAAGTCGCCCGGCGGCTGCGCGCCGAGGGCCACACGGTGCCGATCCTGATCCTCACCGCCCGCGCCGACGAGGTCGACACGGTCGTCGGCCTCGACGCCGGCGCCGACGACTACGTCACCAAGCCCTTCCGCCTGGCCGAACTGCTCGCCCGCGTCCGGGCGCTGCTGCGCCGAGGCGCCGCCGAGCCCAAGGAGACCCCGGCCACGCACGGCGTGCGGATCGACGTCGAGTCGCACCGCGCCTGGATGGGCGACGAGGAACTCCAGCTCACGGCCAAGGAGTTCGACCTGCTGCGGGTCCTCGTGCGCGACGCGGGCCGGGTCGTCACCCGCGACCAGCTCATGCGCGAGGTGTGGGACACCACTTGGTGGTCCTCGACCAAGACCCTCGACATGCACATCTCCTGGCTCAGGAAGAAGCTGGGCGACGACGCGGCGAACCCGAGGTACATCGCGACGGTGCGCGGCGTGGGTTTCCGGTTCGAGAAGAGCTGAGCGCAGCCCGCCCGGCCGGGCGGCGGTGACCCGGGCGCGGGCCCCGCATCCGGGACACTGAACCCATGCGCCGCCGACTCATCAACTCCACGCTCGCCGTCGTCCTGGTGGTGATCGCCGTCTTCGGTGTCTCCCTGGTCATCGTGGAGACCCGGACCATCAGCAACAGCGCCCAGGACCGCGTCGAGTCCGAGGCGGTCCGGCTCGCCTCCATCGTCGACAGCAGGCTGCTCAGCGGCGAGCAGGTGAACGGTGAGATCCTCGCCGACCAGGTCGCCCTCGAGGACCGCTACGCGACCGTCGCCATCCCCGGCCGCGCCCCCATCGCCCTCGGCACCGAGCCCGACGGCGACGTCATCACGTACACCGCGAGGGGCGAGCGGGGCGAGAAGGTCACCGTCGAGGAGCCGCGCTCGGCGGTCACCCGCGAGGTCGGCCGGACCCTGCTGATCATCGCGGGGGTGGCGCTGCTCGCGGTGGTGGCCGCCGTGCTGCTCGCCGTGCGCCAGGCCAACCGCCTCGCCTCCCCGCTCACCGACCTCGCCTCCACCGCGGAGCGGCTCGGCTCCGGGGACCCGCGCCCACGGCACAAGCGGTACGGGGTGCCCGAGCTGGACCGCGTCGCCGACGTGCTCGACGGCTCCGCCGAGCGCATCGCCCGCATGCTGACCGCCGAGCGCAGGCTCGCCGCCGACGCCTCGCACCAGCTGCGCACGCCGCTGACGGCGCTGTCGATGCGCCTGGAGGAGATCACCATGACCGACGACCTGGCCGAGGTGAAGGAAGAGGCGACGATCGCGCTCGCACAGGTCGAGCGGCTCACCGACGTCGTCGAGCGGCTGCTCACCAACTCCCGTGACCCGCGCACCGGTTCGGCCGTCACCTTCGATCTCGACGAGGTCATCAAACAGCAGCTGGAGGAGTGGCGCCCGGCCTACCGCAGCGCGGGCCGGGCCATCGTCTCTTCGGGCAAGGGCCACCTCACGGCGGTCGGCACGCCGGGCGCGGTGGCCCAGGTCCTCGCCGCGCTGATCGAGAACTCGCTGATGCACGGCGGCGGCACCGTCGCCCTGCGCACCCGCGTCACCGGCAACCAGACGGTCATCGAGGTCACGGACGAGGGCCCGGGCGTCCCCTCCGAGCTGGGTTCGCGGATCTTCGAGCGGACGATCAGCGGCCGGAACTCGACGGGGATCGGCCTCGCGGTCGCCCGCGACCTCGCCGAGGCCGACGGCGGCCGCCTGGAGATGCTCCAGGCCTCCCCGCCGGTCTTCGGCCTGTTCCTGTCGCGCACGCCGCCGAAGAAACCGGCGGACGGCACGGACCCGGAGACGGTCCGCTAGGGCTTCACCCGGTGCACGGGCGGCGCCTCCGGGTCCTCCAGGAACGATTCGGCACGGGCCACCGTCTCCCGGGCGGGCAGCGCCTTGAAGACCCAGGTCCGGTAGGACCAGAAGCGGAACAGGGTCGCGAGGCCCATGCCGAGGAACTTGAAGACGTTGCTCTGCAGCTGGCTGTCCCAGTGGAAGCTGTACGTCGCCACGTACAGGACGCCGTTCTCGATCACCAGGCCGACCGCGCTGAACAGGAGGAACAGCGTGAGTTCCTTCGCGCGTCCGCCCTTGTCGCGGTCGCGGTAGGTGAAGTACCGGAACCCCACGTAGTTGAAGACGATGGAGACGACGGTCGCGATCACGCTGGCCCGCACGACCTGGAGGTCCGTGCCGTGGCGCATCAGGTTGAAGACCGCGAAGTTCACGAGGACGCCCAGGGCGCCGACGACGCCGAACTTGGCGATCTCGCGGGCCAGGGCGTCGAAGCGGATCCGCAGCGCGCCCAGGCGCCCCGGACCGCTCGCTCGCCGCGCGGAATGTCGACCGGTGGTCGCCTTCATAGTGGTCGCCTCAGCCCCCGTCGTCCCCGTCGATGTGGTCGCGCGGCCCGTGAGAACCGACCCCGCCATGCTAACCACGCGCTCCCCGGACCGCCCGGCGACCACGGCTGTGGACGTTCCTACAAGGTGGAGGCCGTGCGGGCACCGGCCGAACGGCCGATACCCTGGAGGCGTGACGTTCCCGGTAGTCGGCATGGTCGGCGGGGGGCAGCTCGCTCGTATGACACACGAGGCGGGCATCCCGCTCGGCATCAGGTTCAAGCTCCTCAGTGACACTCCACTGGATTCCGCGGCGCAGGTCGTCGGCGAGGTCGTCGTCGGCGACTACCGCGACCTGGAGACGCTGCGCGAGTTCGCGCGCGGCTGTGACGTGATCACCTTCGATCACGAACACGTGCCCACCGAGCATCTGCGGGCCCTGGAGGCGGACGGCGTCCCCGTCCGCCCGGGCCCGCACGCGCTGCTCTACGCCCAGGACAAGGGCGAGATGCGCGCGAAGCTCACCGCGCTCGGCGTGCCGTGTCCGCGCCACCGCCTGGTGACGGACGCGGCGGACGTCGCCGCGTTCGCCGCCGAGGGCGACGGCTTCCCCGTCATCCTCAAGACGGTGCGCGGCGGCTACGACGGCAAGGGCGTGTGGTTCGTGCGCTCCGAGGCGGACGCCGCCGAGCCCTTCAAGGCGGGCGTGCCGGTCCTGGCCGAGGAGAAGGTCGACTTCGTCCGGGAGCTGGCGGCGAACGTCGTGCGCTCGCCGCACGGCCAGGCCGTCGCCTACCCCGTCGTCGAGTCCCAGCAGGTCGACGGCGTCTGCGACACGGTGATCGCCCCCGCCCCCGGCCTGGACGAGGCGCTCGCGGGCGCGGCGCAGGAGCTGGCGCTGCGCGTCGCCAAGGAGCTGGACGTCGTCGGCCACCTCGCCGTCGAACTCTTCGAGACCCGCGGACCCGACGGGAAGCCCGGCATCCTCGTCAACGAACTGGCGATGCGCCCGCACAACAGCGGCCACTGGACCCAGGACGGCGCGATCACCTCGCAGTTCGCCAACCACGTCCGCGCCGTCCTCGACCTCCCCCTCGGCGACCCGCGCCCGCGCGCCCCCTGGACCGTGATGTGCAACGTCCTGGGCGGCGACTTCCCGGACATGTACAGCGCCTACCTGCACTGCATGGCCCGCGACCCGCAGCTGAAGATCCACATGTACGGCAAGGACGTGAAGCCCGGCCGCAAGGTCGGCCACGTCAACACCTACGGCGACGACCTGGACGAGGTCCTCGACCGCGCCCGTCACGCAGCCGGATACCTGAAGGGCACGATCACCGAATGAGCGCCGCGAGCCAGTCCGGTCCCGTCGTCGGCATCGTCATGGGGTCGGACTCCGACTGGCCCGTCATGGAGGCGGCGGCGAAAGCCCTCGCCGAGTTCGAGATCCCCTACGAGGTCGACGTCGTCTCCGCGCACCGGATGCCGCACGAGATGATCGCCTACGGCGAGCACGCCGCCGGGCGCGGCCTCAAGGCGATCGTCGCGGGCGCGGGCGGCGCCGCCCACCTGCCCGGCATGCTCGCCTCGGTGACGCCGCTGCCGGTCATCGGCGTGCCCGTGCCGCTGAAGTACCTCGACGGCATGGACTCGCTGCTGTCCATCGTGCAGATGCCGGCCGGTGTCCCGGTCGCCACCGTCTCGGTCGGCGGCGCGCGCAACGCGGGGCTGCTCGCCGCCCGCATGCTCGCCGCGCACGACGAGGAACTCCTCGGCCGGATGCGGGAGTTCCAGCAGGAGCTGAACGACCAGGCCACCGAGAAGGGCAAGCGCCTGCGGAACAAGGTCGAGAGCGCCGGCGCCGGTTTCGGCTTCGGCAAGTGAGCGGGGAGACGGACGGCATGACGGACGCACTGGCGCGGGCCCGGGCGGTCCTCGCGGAGTTCCCCGTGGCCGACGGGCACAACGACCTGCCGTGGGCGCTGCGCGAGCAGGTCGCCTACGACATCGGCCGGCGCGACATCGCCGCCGACCAGAGCGCCCACCTCCACACCGACCTGGCCCGGCTGCGGTCCGGCGGTGTCGGCGCCCAGTTCTGGTCGGTGTACGTCCGCACCGACCTGACCGGCGACGCGGCGGTCAGCGCCACCCTGGAGCAGATCGACTGCGTCGACCAGCTGATCGCGCGCTACCCGGGCGACCTGCGGGCCGCCCTGACCGCGGCGGACATGGAAGCGGCCCGCGCGCAGGGCCGTATCGCCTCCCTCAAGGGCGCCGAGGGCGGCCACTCGATCAACAACTCGCTGGCCACGCTGCGGGCGCTGTACACGCTCGGCGTGCGCTACATGACGCTCACCCACAACGACAACATCGCGTGGGCGGACTCCGCGACGGACGAGCCCGGCGTCGGCGGCCTGTCGGCCTTCGGCCGCGAGGTCGTGCGCGAGATGAACCGCGAGGGCATGCTCGTCGACCTCTCGCACGTCGCCGCCACCACGATGCGCGCGGCCCTCGACACCACCGAGGCGCCGGTGATCTTCTCGCACTCCTCGGCCCGCGCCGTCTGCGACCACCCGCGCAACATCCCCGACGACGTCCTGGAGCGGCTCCCCGGCAACGGGGGAGTGGCGATGGCGACCTTCGTGCCCAAGTTCGTCCTCCAGGCCGCCGTCGACTGGACCGCGGCCGCCGACGACAACCTGCGCGCGCACGGCTTCCACCACCTGGACTCCTCGCCCGAGGCGATGAAGCTGCACCGCGCCTTCGAGGAGTCCACGCCCCGCCCGGTCGCCACTGTGGCGACCGTCGCCGACCACCTCGACCACATGCGCGAGGTCGCCGGCGTCGACCACATCGGCATCGGCGGCGACTACGACGGCACGGCCTTCACCCCGGACGGCCTCGACGACGTCTCCGGCTACCCGAACCTGATCGCCGAGCTGCTCACCCGCGGCTGGTCCACCGCCGATCTCGCCAAGCTGACCTGGGGCAACGCGGTGCGGGTGCTGGGCGCCGCCGAGGACGTCGCCCGCGACCTGCGGACGCGGCGCGGCCCGTCGAACGCCACGCTGGAGCAGCTGGACGGCTGAGACCCGCTCCGCGCCCCGTTCGGCGCAGCGGCTCCCCCGAACGGAGCCGCTCGCCGCGAGCGGGCCCGGCACCCGTGCCACGGTGGGTGGACGCCTGTCCCCACCCTTCTGGCCGGAGCCGTGTCATGGCAGACCTGCAGGACGAACTGAACGTCACCGCGGAAGCGGGCGAGCTCGACGCCCCTGCCGCGCCGGCCGGCCCCCCGTCCCCCGGGCCCGGCCCGGGGCCGGCCCACGACCTGCTCGCCCGCGCCCCCGTGGCGGACGGCTACTGCGCTCTGCCCGGCACCCTGAGCGGGCTGCCCTGGTACGACCTGGAACCGGGCGAGTACGCCGTGGAGACCGACCTGCCGCGGCTGCGCCGGGGCCGCGTCGGCGCCCAGCTGTGGGCGCTGCACCTGCAGCCCGACCGCCCGGTCACCTCGGCCCTGGAACAGATCGACCTCGTCCACCAGGTCGTGCACCGCTACCCCGAGGGGCTGCGCCTCGCCGGCTCCGCGTCCGAGACCGCCGACGCCCGCGCGCACGGCCGGATCGCCGTCGTCATCGGCCCGGCCCCGGCCGCCGCGGCGGGCGACTCGCTCGGCACCCTGCGCGCCCTGCACGTGCTCGGACTGCGGGCGATGTCGCTGAGCGACGCGCGGTGGGCGCCGCACGACACCGGGCTGACGCCCTTCGGCGAGCAGATGGTCCGGGAGCTGAACCGGCTCGGCATGCTCATCGACCTCACCGGGACCTCCGCGGTGACCGCGGTCCGCGTCATCGACATCTCCCAGGCCCCGGTGGTCCTCACCCGCTCCGGCGCCGCCGCCCTCAACGACCACCCGGACAACGCCTCGGACGAACTGCTGACGGTCCTCGGCGCCAACCGCGGCCTGTGCCTGGTGCCCTGCTCGGCGCAGCGGACCGGCCCCGCCCTGCGCGACCTCGCCGACCACCTCGACCACGTACGCCGCATCGCCGGACCCGACGCGGTCGGGCTCTCCGGGATGCACGACAGCGGGGAGGCGCACCCCGAGGGACTCGGCGACGCCACCGGCTACCCGGCGCTGGTCACGGAGCTGACCGAGCGGGGCTGGCCGGAGCCGGACATCGCGCTGCTCACCTGGGGCAACGTCCAGCGGGTGCTGCGCGGCACCGAGTTCACCTCGCGGGCCGCGCGGCAGCGCCAGAGCCCGCCGACGGCCCGGCGCTGACCGGCCCGGCGCGGCGCCCGGCTCAGCCGGCGCAGAGGCAGAACGGGTGCCCGACCGGGTCGGCGTAGACCCGCCAGGAGCGGGAGCGGTCCTCGGTGTCGAGCGCCGTCGCGCCGAGCGCGAGCACCTCCTTCTCCGCCCGGTCCAGGTCCTCCACGGTCAGGTCCAGGTGCAGTTGCTGCCCGTGCTCGGTCGACGGCCAGACCGGCGGCCGGTACCCGGGCGACTCCTGGAACGCGAGCCGCCCGCCCGGCGTGCTCAGCACGACCCAGCCGTTCTCCGCCTCGTCGTCGACGAGGGCCCCGCCGAGCAGCGCCGCGTAGAAATCGGCGAGCTTGCGCGGCTCGGGACAGTCCAGGGCGACGACGTCGAGCTTGGCGATGGCCATGGCTTCTCCTTGAGTTGCCGGTGACGGACTGCTGCCGGTGACGCTGCCACCGCATGGTGCCGCACCCGGGCCGCGGCCCGGCGCGCGACATGCCCGGCCCACGCCCCGGGCGGGCCGCACGGAGCCGCTACGCGGAGGGCCGCCCCATCGCCCGGTACGTCCACCCGGCCTCCCGCCAGGCGGCGGCGTCCAGCGCGTTGCGCCCGTCCAGCAGCACCCGGGCCGACGCGACCGCGCCCAGCTCCGCCGGGTCCAGCTCCCGGAACTCCCGCCACTCCGTCAGGTGCAGCACGACATCCGCGCCCCGCACCGCCTCAAGGGCCGACTCCGCGTACCCGAGCGTCGGGAAGAGCCGGCGCGCGTTCGCCATGCCCTTCGGGTCGTACACCGTCACCTGGCCGCCCTGGAGGTGGATCTGCCCGGCCACGTTCAGCGCGGGCGAGTCCCGCACGTCGTCGGAGTCCGGCTTGAAGGCCGCGCCGAGCACCGCGACCCGCTTGCCCAGGAACGCGCCGCCGCCCAGCGCCTCCCGCGCCATCTCCACCATCGCCCCGCGCCGCCGCATGTTCACGGAGTCGATCTCGCGCAGGAACGTCAGCGCCTGGTCGGCGCCCAGCTCACCGGCGCGCGCCATGAACGCCCGGATGTCCTTGGGCAGGCAGCCGCCGCCGAACCCGATCCCGGCCCGCAGGAACTTGTGCCCGATCCGGTCGTCGTAGCCGATCGCCTCGGCCAGCTTGGCGACGTCCCCGCCGGCCGCCTCGCAGACCTCCGCCATCGCGTTGATGAAGGAGATCTTCGTGGCCAGGAACGAGTTCGCCGCCGTCTTGACCAGCTCGGCCGTCGGGAAGTCCGTCACCACCAGCGGCGTGCCCTCACCGAGCGGCGTCGCGTACACGTCCCGCAGCAGCTTCTCGGCCCGCTCGCTGCCGACGCCGATCACGATGCGGTCCGGGTGCAGCGTGTCGTTCACCGCGAACCCCTCCCGCAGGAACTCCGGGTTCCACGCCAGCTCCACGCCCTCCGGCAGCAGCGCGGCCAGCCGCTGCGCCGAGCCGACCGGCACGGTCGACTTGCCGACGACGAGCGCGCCCGGCCGCACGTGCGGCGCCAGCGAGGCGAAGGCGGAGTCCACGTAGCTCATGTCGCACGCGTACTCGCCGTGCTTCTGCGGCGTGTTCACGCAGACGAAGTGCACGTCGCCGAAGCCGGCGGCCTCGGCGAAGTCCATCGTGAAGCGCAGCCGCCCGGTGGACCCCTCGATCCCGGCGACGTGCCGGCGCAGCAGCTCCTCCAGACCGGGCTCGTACATCGGGACCTCGCCCCGCGTGAGCATCTCGATCTTCTCGGGGACGACATCCAGGCCGACCACCTCGAAACCCAGCTCGGCCATGGCCGCGGCATGCGTGGCACCGAGGTAACCGGTACCGATCACGGTGATCTTGAGGGCCATAACGGGGGCTCCAGAGGTGTGGGGCTTGCGTGCGCTGGTCGAGCATAGTCGGGGCTTACGCAGGGCCTTCAGCGGGCAGCTTCCCCGCTGTCGCACAGCTCACGTATCCCTCGCGTGAGCGGAGACCTAAAATTCGGGTTACTTAACGGTAATTAGCATCGCTTGGAGCGTGAGTCACCTTGGCCGGATCGGCTTCCACGGAGTTCGACCTGTACCGCCCGTCCGAGGAGCACGACATGCTCCGCGAGGCCATCCGCGCGCTGGCCGAGACGAAGATCGCGCCGTACGCCGCCGCGGTCGACGAGGAGGCCCGCTTCCCGCAGGAGGCCCACGACGCCCTCGTCGCGAACGACCTGCACGCCGTCCACGTCCCCGAGGAGTACGGCGGCTCGGGCGCCGACGCGCTCGCCACCGTGATCGTCATCGAGGAGGTCGCGCGCGCCTGCGTCTCGTCCTCCCTCATCCCGGCCGTCAACAAGCTGGGCTCCCTGCCGGTCATCCTCTCCGGCTCCGAGGAGCTGAAGAAGAAGTACCTGGGCCCGCTCGCCAAGGGCGACGGCATGTTCTCCTACTGCCTCTCCGAGCCGGACGCCGGTTCGGACGCGGCCGGCATGAAGACGCGCGCGGTGCGCGACGGCGACTTCTGGGTGCTGAACGGCGTGAAGCGCTGGATCACCAACGCGGGCGTCTCCGAGTACTACACGGTCATGGCCGTCACCGACCCCGACAAGCGCTCGAAGGGCATCTCGGCCTTCGTCGTCGAGAAGTCCGACGCGGGCGTCTCCTTCGGCGCCCCGGAGAAGAAGCTCGGCATCAAGGGCTCGCCGACCCGCGAGGTCTACCTCGACAACGTCCGCATCCCCGCGGACCGCATGATCGGCGCGGAGGGCACCGGCTTCGCCACGGCGATGAAGACCCTCGACCACACCCGCATCACCATCGCCGCGCAGGCGCTCGGCGTCGCGCAGGGCGCCCTGGACTACGCCAAGGGCTACGTCCGCGAGCGCAAGCAGTTCGGCAAGCCGATCGCCGACTTCCAGGGCATCCAGTTCATGCTCGCCGACATGGCCATGAAGATCGAGGCGGCCCGCCAGCTCACGTACGCGGCGGCGGCCAAGTCGGAGCGCGTCGCCGCGGGCGGCCGCGAGGGCGACCTCACCTTCCAGGGCGCCGCGGCCAAGTGCTTCGCCTCGGACGTGGCGATGGAGGTCACGACGGACGCGGTCCAGCTCCTCGGCGGCTACGGCTACACCCGCGACTACCCGGTGGAGCGCATGATGCGCGACGCGAAGATCACCCAGATCTACGAGGGCACGAACCAGGTCCAGCGCATCGTGATGGCGCGCAACCTGCCGTAGACCCGCTCCGTCCACACACGCCCCTGCCCGTGCCGGTGGGGGCGTACGTGTGTGGGCGGGGCGGCAGGGGAGCAGCCGAGATCAGCGCTCGCCGAACAGATCACGGACCGGCGCAGGGGCGTCGGAGACCCGCGCGCCCTCATCGGTGAGATGAGGCGTTCGGTTCTGCTGGTCCCGATGTCCGGCGGCGGGCTGCGCGCGGACGAGGCACGTGACTTCAGCCTGGGGGTGGCCACGGAGCTCTGCCGTGGCGCGGGTGACAGCGTGCTCACCTGCCTCCGCGACCTCGACGTCCTGGACAAGCCGTTGGAGGCCCGTATCGGGATCGCGCAGGACGTGGCGCTGCTCGTCCAGGACGGCACCGTCGTCGGCTGGAGCCTGACCGACCCTGTCCAGTACCTGACCAGCGGGTTCGGCGCCCCCGACCCGGCTCCCGCCACCCAGGCGACTCGACTGTCGGCCGTGGAACGTCTGCGGACCCTCCACGAGGCCTTGCTTGCCCAGCGCGAGGACCGTCGCCGGGCAGACGCCCTTCTCGCGCTCATCGGCGACCTGTTCGAGGACTACGGCAACGGGTGAACGCCCCGGGTCTCAGTTGCCGGAGACCGTGACCTTCTCGTCGTGGTTGAACTGGTCGACGAGCTGCTTGACCTTGGTCTTGTCCCACAGGAGGTTGCCGCCGACCGAGCCGTTCGTCGGCATGTTCATCGACGTGCCGTCACCGTCGCCGCCGGAGACCGACTTCATCGCCATGAACATGGAGGCCAGGTTCCACAGGCTCATGTCCTTGTCGACGACGAGCGAGTCCAGGCCCGCGCCGAGCGTCGGGTAGAGCTTGAAGGGGTTCATGACGGTCGAGGGGGCCGCCACCTTGTGGGCGAGGGCCGCGAGGAACGCCTGCTGGTTCTTGGTGCGCTGGAGGTCGGAGGCGGCGAAGGCGTGCCGGGTGCGGACGAAGGCGAGGGCCTGCTGACCGGTCAGGGTCTGCTTGCCCGCCTTGAAGTCGGCGCCGGACCACTTGTCCTTGAACCCTTCCTTCAGGTTCATCTCGACGCCGCCGACCGCGTCCACGATGCTCGCGAACCCGCCGAAGCCGATCTCCGCGTAGTGGTCGATGTGCAGCCCCGTGTTGGACTCGACGGTGCGCACCAGGAGTTCGGGGCCGTCCTCGGCGTAGGCCGCGTTCAGCTTCACCTGGCGGCCGGTGCCCGGGTAGAGCTTGCCGGACTCGGCGCCCTTGAAGCTCGGGATCGTGACGTTCGAGTCGCGGGGCAGGGAGACGAGCGTGTCCCCGTTGCTCCCGACGTGCAGGATCATCATGGTGTCCGTGCGCTTGCCCTCGGCGGAGCCGGTGTGCAGCTCCTTCTTCTGCGCGTCGGACATGCCCTCGCGGCTGTCGGTGCCGACGATCAGGTAGTTGGTCCCGTCGCCCGCGTCCGGCCGGTCGATGACCTTGGAGAGGTCGACGTCCCGGTGGAGCTTGGAGTCGGCCCAGAAGTACGTGGAGACGCTCGTCACCACGACCACGGCGACCACGGTGATGGCGGTCCATTTGATGCGCTTGCGCCAGTTCGGCGCGGGGCGCGCGGAACGTCCCACGGGCGGACCGTAGCCGTCGCCGCCCCCACCGCCGCCGTGGGCGCGGCTGGGCTGGCCGTAGACCTGTCCGGTGTTGTACCCGCTGTCGTAGCCCGGGCCGGCGGACGGGTCGTACCCGTCGTCGTAGTCGGGCCGGGACTGCTGCTGCGGTACCGGTCGCTGCACATGCGGCATGACACGGGCCCCCTCGGGGCGTGCGCTCGCGCTGCCGCGGCCGTAGCCGTCACGGCTGCCGCCGCCCTGCCGGTCGCTCCGCCCCTGGGGCCAATCGCTCATGGGGCAAGTGTGCCGTGCGGCCCTGTGTGCCTTACAAGAGCGGTCGGCGAATCGGGCCACGGCTGTTGCAGAGCTGACACAATCCGGCCGCGCATAGGGTAGGTGGCATGACAGACCAGGCCCACGGCACGGAATCCGACATTCCGGGCAAGCCGACCGCAGCTTCCCGTACGACGTTGTCGCACATCATGACGCACAACGACACCAACCTCCTGGGTACGGTGCACGGCGGTGTGATCATGAAACTTGTGGACGACGCGGCCGGCGCGGTGGCGGGCCGGCACTCCGGCGGCCCGGCCGTGACGGCCTCCATGGACGAGATGGCGTTCCTTGAGCCGGTCCGCGTGGGCGACCTCGTCCATGTGAAGGCGCAGGTCAACTGGGTCGGCCGGACCTCCATGGAGATCGGCGTACGCGTCCTGGCGGAGCGCTGGAACGAGTCGACGCCCGCGCAGCAGGTCGGCTCGGCGTACCTCGTCTTCGCCGCGGTGGATGCGGACGGCAAGCCGCGCACCGTCCCCCCGGTCATCCCCGGGAACGACCGGGACCGGCGCCGCTACCAGGAGGCCCAGATCCGCCGCCAGCACCGCCTGGCCCGGCGCCGGGCCATCAAGGAACTCCGCGCCCAGAACCCCGACCCCAGCTCCAGCCCGTCCGGCGACGGCGGCAGCGACGGCAACTGAGCCCGGGAGCACCCCGCAAGCCTCAGCCGCAGGCCACCTCGTCCCCGGTGACCACCCCGGACTCGCCCTGGTTGGGGTCCTCGGCCCGGACCCGGCGGACCCCCGCGTAGTCGGCCCCCACCCGGACCTTCAGCACCGGCCCCTGGCCCGGCACCGGCACCAGCTTCGCCCCGGGCAACGCGGTGGCCAGCGCGGACGCCGAGCGGTCCCACCCGGGGTCGTACAGCACGACGGTCTGCTTCGCGGCGCGGTCCACCGCGTTGACCGGCGCCCCGGTCGTGCGGAACCGCGTGGCCTGCAACGCGGCGTCGGCCTTCTGGCCGAGCCCCGCCGTCATCGTCGCGTTCTCCACCTGGACCCGGATCTGCTCCGGCGACACGTCGACGACGGTCGCCTTCTTGCGGTGGCGGCGCGCGTCGAGCGGCCGGTCGTCCCGGAGCGCCTGGAAGAGCTTTCCGGCCTTCTCCTCGTCCCACTTCACGGTGGAGCCGATGCCCGGCACCTCGTAGTCGATGTTCCCGACCGGCACGGTCGTGAACTCGGACGAGGACGGCGTGAACGAGCGCATCGCCCGGGCCAGGTCGACCATCTCCCGCGTCCCGAACCCCTGGTCCGCGCGGACGGAGCCGAGCAGCGTACGGGCGAGCGCACTGAACCTGACCGGATTGAGCAGCACCCCGGACGAGGCCGTCCGGGAGATCAGCGACGCCAGGAAGCGCTGCTGGCGCTGCATCCGGCCGAGGTCGCCCGCGCCGTCCGTGTGCCGGGAGCGTACGTACTGCAGCGCCTGGCCGCCGTCCAGGCGGTGGGTGCCCGCGCTCAGGTCGAGACCGGTGTAGGAGTCCCGGAGGGGGTGGGTCGTGCAGACCTCGACGCCGCCCAGCTCGTCGACCGTCTTCATGAAGCTGGTGAAGTCGACCTCCAGATAGTGGTCGATCTTGACGTGCGTCATGTCCTCGACGGTACGGACGGTCAGCTGCGGCCCGCCCTCCGCGTAGGCCGCGTTGATCTTCACCGGGTGCGCGCGGTGCGTATCGCCGCTGTTCTGGTCGGTGTGCGGCGGCATCATGGCGTACGAGTCACGGGGCAGGGAGACCACGGAGGCGCGCTCGTGGTCGGCCGAGATGTGCACGATCATGATCGTGTCGGTGCAGTGGCAGGGGGCCCCGCCCAGCCGGTACTTCTGCCGCTCCGCCTCGGTGATCTTGTCGCGGCCGTCGGTGCCGACCAGCAGGACGTTCATGCCGTGCCCGGCGGCCGGGCGGTTCTTCATGTCCTTGAAGGGGTCGATCCGCACGATCCCGGTGTCCAGGCCGGAGACGAGCACGTGCCCGATACCCGCCGCGGCCAGCACCGTCACCGAGACGGTCGTCGCCAGCCGCATCGCCCAGCGGGGTCTGCGCCGGCGCAGCGGCTCGGCCGGACGGCCGCCCCCCGGGGGCCGGGGCGGGCGGTTCGGACGGCCGGGCGAGCGGGGCGGCGTGGGCATGTGGGGGGCACCTCCGCGTACGGGCGTGGGACGCGAGCACCGTAGGCCGATACGATCTCCCGACCGCGGCAGTGCGCCCGGTGGCGCGCACCGGTGTCCCCCGTTGGCGGTAACGTGACCTGCGATGAACGCCACCGCCACCCCTGGTACGCCGCTCCCCGCCGTCTCCGTGATCATGCCGGTCCTGAACGAGGAGCGGCATCTGCGGGAGGCCGTCGAGGCGATCCTGGCGCAGGAGTACGGCGGCGAGACGGAGGTCGTGCTCGCGCTCGGCCCGTCCACCGACCGCACGGACGAGATCGCGGCGCGGCTGGCCGCGGAGAACCCCGCCGTGCGCACCGTGGCGAACCCGACGGGCCGCACCCCCGCCGCGCTGAACGCCGCGATCCGGGCCTCCCGCCACCCGGTCGTGGTCCGCGTCGACGGGCACGCCGCGCTCTCGCCCGGCTACCTCGCGACCGCGGTCCGCCTCCTGAAGGAGACCGGCGCGATGAACGTGGGCGGCATCATGCACGCCCAGGGCACCGACGACTGGGAGCGGGCCGTCGCCGCCGCGATGACCTCGAAGATCGGGGTGGGCAACGCCGTCTTCCACACCGGGGGCGCGGCGCAGGCCGCCGACACGGTCTACCTCGGCGTCTTCCGGCGCGAGGCCCTGGAGCGGCAGGGCGGTTACAACGAGGAGTTCGTCCGCGCCCAGGACTGGGAGCTGAACTTCCGCATCCGCGACGCCGGGGGCCTGATCTGGTTCTCACCCGAGCTGAAGGTCGCCTACCGCCCGCGCTCCTCGGTGCGGGCGCTGGCCAGGCAGTACAAGGACTACGGCCGCTGGCGCCACGTCGTCGCCCGCTACCACGCCGGCTCCCTCAGCCCGCGCTACCTCGCGCCGCCGGCCGCGCTCGTCGCCGTCGCGGGCGGCCTCGTCGCCGGCGCGGCCCTCACCCGCTGGGCGCTGGTGCTGCCCGCCGGGTACGCGGCGGCGATCGTCGCGGGCTCCGTCCCGGCCGGCCGGGGCCTGCCGCTCGCGGCGCGCGCCCGGATCCCCGTCGCCCTCGCCACGATGCACATGGCGTGGGGCTGGGGCTTTCTGACGAGCCCGAAGGCGCTGGCCCGCAAGGTCATCGCCGCGCGGCGGGCCACGGTGCACGGCGCGAAGGCGACCACCGGCTGAGGTACGGGCAGCGGGGGCAGGCCGGCCCGAGGGCCGCCCCACCCGCATGCCGGTGCGGGACGGCTACCAGGTGAAGCCGGGGTTCACCTTCATGCACGTGGAGTCGTCGGCCCCGTTGATCGTCTGGTCCGACTTCGGCGCCTTGTCACTGGTGGTGGCCTTCGGGTAGGTGGTCCCGGTGCGCCAGTCGGCCCCCACGATCAGGGTCACCCCGGACACGTCGGTCGAGCGCTTCACCGAACTCAGGGGCACGCCGAGGGACGTGGCGATCCGCTGGGCATCGCCCTCCAGATCGGCCGACGGATAGCGGATCACGGTCTTCTCCTCGGCCATGGACCGCCCCTGGTCCGCCGTGGCCTGCGTGAACCCCTTGCCGATCAGGAACTGCGCCAGCACCGAAGCGCGGCCGGGGGCGGCGGGCGTCGTCGCCGTCCGGGTTCCGTTGCGCACCTGCACGGCGATCTTGTCGTCCGCCGCCGCCGGTTCGCCGGAGACCCGCTCCTCAGCCGGTTTCTTCTTGTCCTTGCCGTCCAGCGCGATGTCGTCGCGGACCAGCCGGAACAACTGCTCGGCCTCGCCTTCTTTGGGGGCGACGCGGGCGCCGACGTAGACGAACGGCATCGTCGTCATCGTGATGCGGCTCGGATCGGGCTTCTTCAGCTCGTTGCTCAGGTCGTACAACTTCTTGACGGTGTCCAGGCCGTCGTCGACATGGAGTGCCTCGGTCGCCTTCTCGGCGAGGGTGCGCAGCTTGCCCGGGTTGGAGAGCGTGGCGTTCTTCCGCAGCTGACGCACCATCGAGTTCATGTACATGTGCTGCGCCTTGGCGCGGGCGATGTCGCTGCCGTCCTCGAAGCCGTAGCGCGTCCGCAGCCACTGCAGGGCCTGCACCCCCTTGATCGAGTGGGTGCCCTTCCTGAGCTTCAGCCCTGAGCCGTGGCCCTCGCGGTCCTTGGAGTGGATGTTCGCGTCGACGCAGACCGGTACGCCGCCGATGGCGTCGGCCATCGACACCACCCCGGAGAAGTCGACCATCATGAAGTGGTCGATGTGGATACCGGTGAGCTGCTCCCAGGTGGCGACCGTGCAGCCCGGACCGCCGCGGCCCAGCGACTCGTTGGTCATCCGCCGGCCGACCGTCGCCGCGTACTCCTTGCCGGTCTTCGGGTCGGTGCACTTGGGCAGCGGCAGCAGGGTGTCGCGGGGCATGCTGACCACGGACATGTTCGACCGGTCCGCGGACAGGTGCACCAGCATCTGCACGTCGGCGAGCGGGGTGCCGCCGAAGGTCTCCTTGGCGCCGCCCAGCTTCTGGTTCTCCTTGCTGTCCCGGGCGTCGGAGCCGATCAGCAGGATGTTCAGCGGGGTCTGTCCTGCCGCGTTCGGCGTGGGCCCGGCGACCTTGTGCTCGCCCAGATTGAGCTTGGCCGTCTTGATGTTGCCGTTCAGATGGCGGTAGTAGAGGTAGCCGGCGCCGGCCGTGCCGAGCACGAGGACCGCGAGAACGCCCGAGGTCCAGCGCAGTATCCGGCCCCGGCGCCGCCTCGGCCGGGCGCCCGCCCGCCGCCGGCCCCGGGGCCCGCGGTCCCGGGGGCCCGCGCCGCCACCGGCCGGGGCCGGTTCGGGCCGGTTCCCGTCCGGGCCCCGCTCCGCGGCGCGCACCGGCGATGCCTGCCTCGCCTCTGCCGGCGGTCGTTGTCCGCGCACACTGCTTCGCCCCATGTCCTGCCCCACCCTCCCGCCCTGGCCATGACTCGGCCGCCCCGCTGTCTCTGGTTAGACAGTCAAAGGGCGGCCTAGGTTGGTCACTTGGCGCAAACAGTCTTGTCCGCGGTCGTCTTGTCCGCGTCCACCTTCGCCGTGCCGCCGCTGACGGGCGTCCCCGCGCCCTTGAAGTCCTTGCCGAGGATGAGGACCAGTGCCGGCAGCCCCTGGTCGTTCGTCTCGCTCTTGCCCTCCTTGAGCGCCGATCCGGACAGGCCCATGATGTCGGCGAGCCGGCGGGCCTGGTCGGCCTGGTCGGGCGAGTACTCCAGCGTCGTCCTGGCCTGGGACGGCTTGTTGCCCATCTGGCTGGACTTGGTGACGCCCTCGCTGTTCTGCAGCCAGGTCAGCGTCGACTGCGCGGCGCCCGTCTTGCCGCTGCCGTTGTAGAGGTCGACGCGGACGTCGCCCGCCGCGGACTTCGGGCCCTTGAGCTTGGCGTCCTCTGCGGCCTTCTGTTTCTTCTTCGTCTCGGTCAGCGACACGTCGTTCTTGATGGCGTCGAAGACCTGCGGCGCGGTCCCCTCGTCGACGATGACTGTCTTGTGCACGACGCCGTCGGCCGGGTTGTCGCGGACCGGCACGGTGAGGAACGTCAGGTTCTTCGGCGGGACCTTCTTGATCTCGAGGGCGATGTCCTTGAGCTTGCTCAGACTTCCGATGCCCTTGTCGACGGTGAGCGCCTTGGTCGCGGCCTCGGCGAGACTCGTCAGCTTCCCGGGGCTGGTGAGGGTGTCGCTCGAACTCATCTTCCGCGCGAGGGAGCCGAGGAACTGCTGCTGCACCTTGATGCGGTCCAGGTCGCCCTGGTTGCCGAAGCTGTGCCGGGTGCGCAGGAAGGCGAGCGCGTCCTCACCCTTGACGACGCTCTTGCCCGCGGGCAGCTTCAGGTGGGAGTCCGGGTCGTCGACGGGTTTGGCGACACACACCTCCACGCCGCCGACCGCGCTCGACAGTGTCTTCACCGCGTTGAAGTCCGCCATCATGAAGTGGTCGACGGTGATGCCGGTGACCGCCTTGACGGTGGCCATCGTGCAGCCGGCGTCCCGGTCGCTCTGCCCCAGGCTGGTGTTGAAGCGGACGTCCGGGGTGCCCGGGATCGTCTTGAGCTCCCCGCTCTCGGCGTCCTTGGCCTGGCACTGCGGCACATCCACGATCAGGTCGCGCGGGATGCTCAGCGCGGTGGCGTTCGTCCGGTCTTTGGAGACGTGCAGCAGCACGTTCGTGTCCGCGTGACCGACGCTGCCCTTGTCGCCGTAGCCCTCGTTGCCCTTGCCGGTGCGCTTGTCGGTGCCGATGACCAGGAGGTTGAACGCCTCGTCCTTGCTGAAGCCGTTCTTGGCGCCGACCACGTCCTGCGCGGTGATGTTGCCGTCGAGGTGGCGGTAGTAGAGGTAGCCGCCGCCCGCGGCGACGAGGACCACGAACGCCGCGCCGCCGGAGGTCCACAACAGGACCTTCTTCACCGTCGACTTCTTCTTCGCCTTCGAGCGACGGCGGTTCGCCGCGGGAGGGGGCGCCTGCGGCGCGCGGCGCCTGCGTTGCGCGGGCACGTCCCGCGGCTCCTCCCGCCGGGTGCCACGGGGCCCGGTGCGACGCGGTCCCGGCACTTTCGACTGCCCAGCGGAAGGGGTCAGTCGCAGTTCGTAATCACCAGTCTGAGGGTTGAGTACCCACTGGTCTGCGGGATCGATGTCGTCAGCCCGCCCACGGCCTTGCGCGTCCACGGTTGTCTGCATCCTCCGTCGGGGCCACGCGGCGCCTCGCCCCCCTCAAAAGCAGGGCGCCCGGTCAGTCGGTAAGCAGTGCGCGACTACGCCAGACGGCATGGCCGGGTGCACCGGATCGCTCACACTATCCGCCCAGTTCAGCGTCGAGCGACGGCGGTGACAAATTCCACTCTCCTACAACCGGTCATTCCGGTTCATTTCTTTGAACCTATGTGCCCACTGATGACTTTTGCTTTACCTGGGACGGTCCAGGCGCCTCACCGGCAGTCGTCCTGGCGGGCGGTGTTGCCGCGGAAAGTGGGCGCGGGGGAGGGGCTGGAAGAGCTGGGCGAGGGGGAGGGCGAGGCGGGGAAGGAGGGGACAGGGCCGCGGTGCTTGCCGTCGCCCGCCCCGCTCTCCTCGTTCCCACTCCCCTCGTTCCCGCTCCTGTCGTACCCGTCCCCCTCGTACGTGCCCTCGCCCTCGGCCTCCGCCTCCGCGGGTGCCTTCTTCGCGACGACGACCGGCGCGTCGGTGCGCAGCCGGGTGAAGAGCCGGTCGGCGGCGGGCTGGACGAGCTGGTCGCGGTTGGCGTCGTAGACGTACGACCGCCGCGGCACCGTCAGGAACTGGATGCGGTCCGCCGGGATGCCGCGCATCCCGCGCACAAGGTCGTAGAGCCCGCGCAGGCTCGCGAGGTCCGGGTCGGTGGTCAGCGAGGAGGTGGCGGCGTCGAGCACGGGGTAGAGCTTCGCCGGGTTCAGCAGCACGCCGTCGCTCTGCACCTTGCTGACGAGTGCGCCGAGGAAGCGCTGCTGACGGTCCATCCGGTCGGTGTCGCTGCCGTTGCCGAGGCTCTTGCGGGCGCGCACATAGCCGAGGGCCTGTTCGCCGTCGAGGACGTGCCGGCCCGGGCCGAGGCGCAGATGCGCGTCGGCGTCGACGATCCGCCGGTCCAGACAGACCTCGACCCCGTCGACGGCGTTCACCATGGCCTTGAACCCCTGGAAGTCGACGACCATGTGGTGGTCGACCCGCACGCCCGTCACCTTCTCGACGGTCCGGATGGTGCAGGCCGAACCGCCCACCTCGAACGCGTAGTTGAACATGGCGAACATCGGGTCGGTACGCGATCCGCCGGGGCGCCGGCACGCGGGCACGTCGACCATCAGGTCGCGCGGGAAGGAGACGGCGGTGGCGCTGCGCCGGTCGGCGGCGACGTGCAGCAGGATCGTGGTGTCCGAGCGCTGGGTACCGTCGTTGTGCCCGTACTCGCGATTGGCACCCGCCCGCGAGTCGGAGCCGATGAGCAGCAGGTTCTGCGCCCCGTGGACGAGGACGCTGGGCCGTTCCTTCTCGTAGCGGGCGAGTTCGGCGGCGGCGTCCGAGTCCTCGGTGATGTTCCCGTTGAGCTTCTTGTACGCCATCCAGCCCGTGCCGCCCGCCACGAGCACCAGCAGCGCCGAGGCGATCGCCGCGTACCGCAGCCACCTCCTGCGCCGCCGGGTGCGCCCGGCGCCGGTGGGCGTCGAGCCGGCGGGGCCGTGCGGCGCCCCGCTGTCGCGCTGCGGGGGCAGGGCTTCGGCGGGGTCGGTCACGTGAGCCCCCTCATGGCGACGTAGCAGTCACGCCTGCGTGCACAGGCGCCTCTACGACCATGGACCCCGCCGCGTCCCCGGGCCGGGAGAGCTGGGCCGAACGGACTACCGGACGACGGTGGTGACCCGCTCGCTCTCGACGCGCTTGGCCAGGGCGATGTCGTCGAGCAGGCCGAGATTGCGGCAGAGCACGACGGATCCGCCACTGGTCAGGGGCGCGAGGAGCCCGGCGCACAGCCCCTGCCAGGTGTCGTAGCCGAGGCCGGACAGGATGCGCGCGCTCTCGCCGGTCAGGCCGAGCCCCGGCGCGTCGGCGGTGGCGTCCGCCACGACCTCGGCGCCGCTGCGCTCGCTCTCCGCGACCACGAGCGCGGGCGCACCGGGGTCGACCGGGGAGAAGGGCGCGAACCGGTCGCCCTGCGAGGGGACTTCCACGGCGTAGTCCATGAACCCCTCGGGCGGCTGCGGGAAGCGCCCGCCCAGCGGCCGCAGCGCGAGCGCGACCCGCTCGCCGGAGCAGCGCCGGGCGGCGTCCAGGCCGTCGGGGCCGCTGACGACGAGATCGGCCCCCGCCGGGTCCCCGCCCACCTGCGCGACGACCCCGGCCGACCAGCAGGCGAGCAGCCAGACGGCGGTCTGCCAGTGCGCGGGCAGCAGCAGGGCGACCCGGTCGCCGGGCTCCGCGTTCAGCTCGCCCTGCAACAGGTTGGCCGTCTTGGAGACCCAGTTCGAGAACGTGGCCACGGACAGCTCCACGCGCTCCCCGGTGGCGTCGTCGTAGAACGTGATGAACGGCCGGCCCGGATCGGCGGCGAGGGCGCTGTGCAGAAGGGCGGCGGGATGCACGGAAGTCACCCGGCCACCCTACGCGCAGGATCCGCCGCGGCGAGGAACGGGCGGGCCCGCCGCGGGCACCCGTATGACACTCCCCGATAGCCGGAACCACCCCTGTATGCCCAGGATTATGGGCATGCGTGGATTAATTGCTTCCTCGATCGGTGTCACCTGCGCGGCGGCCCTGGCCCTCCCGCTGACCCTGCCCGCCGCCTCGCACGCCGCACCGGCCCCGGCGCGGGACGCGCTCGCGGGCAGCACCCAGTCACTGGCCCTGGCGAGACTCGGCGCCACCCGAGCCGCGGACCGGCCGGAGGAACAGGGGCTCGCGCGGCGCGACGTCCGTCCGTTCTCCCTGGTGGGTGTCGTCTGGGACGATCCGAACGCCGAACTCCACGGCCGGGTACAGGTCCGCACCCGCACGACGGCGACGGCCGCCTGGTCCGGTTGGCAGGACGTGGAGACGCACAACGACGACGCGCCCGACCTGGACACGTCCGAGCGCACCGCCTCCCACGTCCGCGGCGCGACCGCCCCGCTCTGGGTCGGCGACTCCGACGGCGTGGAGGTGCGGGTGAGCGGCGAGCCGCCCGCACCCACCCGCGCGGCCGCGCCCCCGCTCCCGAGCGGTCTGCGCCTGGAACTCGTCGACCCGGGCACGGACGAGGACCCCGGCCCGGAGGGCGCCCCCGCGGACGCACCGCGCGGCAACCCCCCGGCAGGCACGGTCATCCCCGAACTGTCCAAGCAGGCGACGGAGGACGAGCTGATCGCGGCCGCCGGCGGCGACACGAGCGCGGCCCAGGCCCGCCCGTACGTGGGCCCCCGGCCGCGCATCGTCACCCGTAAGGGCTGGGGCGCGGACGAGAAGCTGCGCGAGCACAAGCTCGGCTACACGAAGACGGTGAAGGCGGCCTTCGTGCACCACAGCGCGACCGGCAACAACTACCGCTGCGCCCAGGCCGCTTCGGTCATCCGTGGCATCTACCGCTACCACGTCAAGAGCAGCGGCTGGCGCGACATCGGCTACAACTTCCTCGTGGACAAGTGCGGCACGATCTACGAGGGCCGCGCCGGAGGCGTCACGAAGCCGGTCATGGGCGCGCACACCCTCGGCTTCAACACCAACAGCACGGGCATCGCGGTCCTCGGCTCGTACAGCAGTACGAGCCCGCCCGCCGCGGTGGTCGACGCGCTCGCGCGGCTCACCGCCTGGAAGCTCGGCCTGACCGGGGCGAACCCGAGCGGGACGACCACGCTCAAGTCGGGCGGCGGCAATCTCTACCCCAAGGGGAAGAACGTGCGGCTGCACGTGATCTCCGGCCACCGGGACGGATTCGCCACCGAATGCCCGGGACGCCGTCTCTACGACGAACTCGGCACGGCCCGTGCCGGCTCCGCCCGCCTCCAGGGCCGCTGACGCCGGCCGGCCGGGGCCGCACACAGTCTGCATACACTGGCCGGCCGAAAGAAAGTTCGGCCGGCCCCAGCAGGAAGCAGAGACGACAGGTGACAGAAGCGATCCTCCTGGTCGGCGGCAAGGGCACCAGACTGCGCCCGCTCACGGTCAACACCCCGAAACCGATGGTCCCGGCGGCGGGCGTCCCGTTCCTCACGCACCAACTGGCCCGCGCCAAGGCGGCGGGCGTCGACCACATCGTCCTGGCCACGTCCTACCTGGCGGAGGTCTTCGAGCCGTACTTCGGCGACGGCTCCCGCCTCGGCCTGCACCTGGAGTACGTCACCGAGGTGGAGCCCCTCGGCACCGGCGGCGCGATCCGCAACGTGGCCCCGCGGCTGCGCTCGGGCCCCGACGAACCGGTGCTGATCTTCAACGGCGACATCCTGACCGGCCTCGACATCCAGGCGCTGGTGCACGAGCACGAGTCCACGGGCGCCGATGTCTCGCTGCACCTCTCGCGTGTCGAGGACCCGCGCGCGTACGGCCTGGTCCCCACGGACGGGACGGGCCGGGTGACGGCGTTCCTGGAGAAGCCCCAGACGCCCGAGGAGATCGTCACGGACCAGATCAACGCGGGCGCGTACGTGTTCCGCCGCTCGGTCATCGACACGATCCCGGCGGGCCGCCCCGTCTCGGTGGAGCGCGAGACGTTCCCCGGCCTGCTGGCGGCCGGCGCCCACCTCCAGGGCATGGTCGACTCCACGTACTGGCTGGACCTCGGCACCCCGGCCGCGTTCGTGCGCGGCTCGGCCGACCTGGTCCTGGGACGCGCCCCGTCCCCGGCGGTCCCCGGCCGCTGCGGCGACAGCCTGGTGCTGGACACGGCGACGGTGGCGCCGGACGCCAAGCTGACCGGCGGCACGGTGGTCGGCGCGGGCGCGCGGATCGGCGAGGGCGCCCGCGTCGTCGGCTCCACGGTCCTGGACGGCGCGGTCGTCGAGGCGGGCGCGCTGGTCACGGACTCCCTGATCGGCCGCGGCGCCCGGATCGGGGCGCGCTCGGTCCTGAGCGGAGCGGTGATCGGTGACGGGGCGCATGTGGGCCCGGACAACGAGTTGCAGACGGGCGTCAGGATCTGGTGCGAGGCGAAGATCCCACGAGCGGCGGTCCGCTTCTCCTCGGACCAGTAGCCAACCTGGCGGATCCGGCAGATCCAGCCCCTCCGGCGCTTGAGGAGCGGGGCCCGGGGCGGAGCCCCGCGACCCGAGCGTCAACCCGGCCCCCCCTCCAGCCACCTCGGCCGCACCGGCCCGCCCGAACCCCAGAACCCCGGACACACAAGAAACCCCCTACCCTCGTAGGGCATACCCGCTCCACCCCGAAGGGCCCTCGTGGCAGGCCGCCGATACCCCACACGTAGGTACTCCGCCTCCGGCGGCACCGCGTACATACCCTCCCCTGCCCGCCCGCAGGACGAGGCCGGCCCGCCAGCCACCCGCACCTACACCCCCCCGGCCCCCCTCCACCTGGGCCTGACCCTCGCCCCGCTGCGCAGGGGCCCCGCCGACCCGACTTTCCGCACCACACCCGACGGCGCTGTATGGCGCGCGAGCCGCACCCCGCAGGGCCCGGCCACGCTGCGGCTGACGGAGCGGAGCGGCACGGTGCGGGCACAGGCGTGGGGCCCGGGGGCCGACTGGTTCCTGGACCACCTCCCCGCGCTGCTCGGCGAGGCCGACGACCCGTCCCTGTTCGCGCCGCGCCACCGCCTGCTCGCCGAGTCGGCCCGCCGCCGCGTGGGCCTGCGGCTGACCCGCACGGGCCTGGTCCTGGAGAACCTGATCCCGTCGATCCTGGAGCAGAAGATCACCACGGACGAGGCGTACCGCGCCTGGCGTCTGCTCCTGCACCGGCACGGCGAACCGGCCCCCGGCCCGGCCGGCGGCCAGGACCTGCGGATGCGCGTCATGCCCGACGCCCGCGCGTGGACACTGATCCCGTCCTGGGAGTGGCACCGGGCCGGCGTCGACAACAAGCGCGCGTCGACGATCATCCGCGCGGCGCGGGTGGCCCCGCGGATGGAGGAGGCGGCGCGGATGGAGCCGCCCGCGGCCCGCGCCCGCCTGGAACTGGTCGCGGGCATCGGCCCCTGGACCTCCGCCGAGACGATCCAGCGCACGAACGGCGCCCCCGACGAGGTCACCACGGGCGACCTGCACCTGCCCCACACGGTCGGCCACGCGCTGGCGGGCAACCGGGACGCGACGGACGAGGAGATGCTGGAACTCCTGGCGCCCTACGCGGGCCAGCGACACCGGGCGGCCCGCCTGATCCTGCTGAGCGGCGCGGCCCCGGCCCGCAGGCAGCCCAAGATGCGCCGGGTGGACATCGCCCAGTGGTGACGCCGCCCGCCCCGCACGGGGTGGCTCACCGCACCTCCACGAACTCCGAGACCACCCGCTCCGCCCGCTCGGCCGGCGCCGCCGCCGCGTGCCCTACGGCGATCGCCCCCATCGGGTCCCACCCCGCGGGCAGCTCCAGCACCTCCCGCACGACCTCGCGGCAGAACATGGTCGAGGAGACCCAGGCCGACCCGAGCCGCTCCCCGGCCAGCGCGACCAGGAAGTTCTGCACCCCGGCCCCGGCGGCCACGACGAACATCTCGCGCTCCGCGGCGTCCCGCCGCGCGTCCCCGTAACGGTGCGACCCGTCCATCACCAGACAGGGCACGACGAGGTACGGCGCGTTGCGCAGCACGTCCCCGCGCCGCACCCGCTTGGCGATCGACTCCTCGCTCTTGCCGTCGCGCCGCAGATCCGCGATCCACGCGTCCCGCATCGCGTCCAGCAGCCGCACCCGCGCCTGACCGGACTCCAGCAGCACGAACCGCCACGGCGTCGTGTGGTGCGGCGCGGGCGCGGTGACGGCCTGGGCGACGGCCCGGCGCACGGCACCCGGGTCGACGGGCTCGTCGGTGAAGGCCCGTACGGTACGCCGCTGCGTCACCGCCTCCCGTACGGCCTCCGAGGTCCCGAGCCGGAACATGTCGTCGCGCGCGACGCGCACCAACTCCCGCGCCGAGCCGCTCTGTTCGGACCCCACCATGCCGCTGAGTCCGCGCACCACGGCGACCGGCAGTCCGCCGGCCTTGCCCTTCACGAGGTCCCCGGCGGCGGCCAGTTCGTCGGCGGTCGCCACCACGGTGGCGCTCAGCGGATTGCCGTGCGCGTCGACGCCGCCGCGCAGATCGTCGAGGACGCGCACGCCCGCGGCGCCGATGGCGACGTCGGTCAGGCCGTTGCGCCAGGGCCGGCCGAAGGTGTCGGTGACGACGACGCCGACCTCGACACCCAGCGCGGCGCGCACCCCCTCGCGGATCGCGGCGGCGGAGGCGTCGGGGTCCTCGGGCAGCAACAGCACGGTCCCGGCCGCGGTGTTGGAGGCGTCGACGCCGGCCGCCGCCATCACGAGGCCCAGCTTGTTCTCCACGATCCGCAGGGGGCCGCGCCGGGCGACGACGCGCACGGTCTCGGCGTCGATCGCCGCTTCCCGGTCGTCGGCCCGCACGATCCGTCCCTCGGCCTTGCTGACGATCTTCGAGGTGACCAGCAGGACGTCCCCGTCGGCGAGCGCCGGCTCGGCGGCGACGATCAGCTTGGCGAGGTCGTCGCCCGGCCGGACCTCGGGGATGCCGGGGACGGCCCAGGCGCGGAAGGCGGGGGCGGCGGCGGTGCTCACGCGATCCGCACCTCCTCCGCGAGCCGCAGCGCCTCACGCGCCATCGCGGCCGCGGCGGTGCCCTCCTCGGGGTCCGTCATCAGCAGCGGCACGGCCCGGCACCGGATCCCGGCCGACTCGACGCGCTCCAGGGAGCCGGCGTCCACGGTGTCCACGAGCCAGCCGTCGAGCAGTCCGGAGCCGTAGTGCTCGGCGACGGCGGCGGCGCTCGCCTCCACGCCCACCGCGGCCAGCACCTTGTCGGCCATGCCCCGCACCGGCGCGTCGCCGACGATCGGCGAGAGCCCGACGACGGGCACGCCCGCGTCCGCGATGGCCTCCCGGATGCCGGGCACGGCGAGGATCGTGCCGATGCTGACGACGGGGTTCGACGGCGGGAAGAGGATCACGTCCGCCTCCGCGATGGCCTCCAGGACGCCGGGCGCGGGCTTCGCCTGCTCGGCACCGACCGGGACGACGGCCTGCGCCGCCACGGAGGCCCGCATCTTCACCCAGTACTCCTGGAAGTGCACGGCCTTGCGCTCGCCGTCCACGTCCACCGCGACGTGCGTCTCGACGCGGTCGTCCGACATCGGGATGAGCCGCACCCCGGGCTGCCACCGCTCGCACAGCGCCGCGGTGACCGCGCTGAGGGGGTAGCCGGCCGCCAGCATCTGCGTCCGGACGATGTGGGTCGCGAAGTCCCGGTCACCGAGCCCGAACCACCCGGGCCCGACCCCGTACGCCGCGAGCTCCTCCTTGACGTGGAAGCTCTCGTCCGTACGTCCCCAGCCCTGCTCCTCGTCGATGCCGCCGCCCAGCGTGTACATCACCGTGTCGAGGTCGGGACAGACCTTCAGGCCGAAGAGGTGGATGTCGTCGCCGGTGTTGCCGATGACCGTGATGACCGCGTCGTCCGGCGCCGCCTGCTTGAGACCGCGAAGGAACCGGGCACCACCGATGCCGCCTGCCAGAACCACAATGCGCATGGCCCCAGCATCGCAGGCAGGTACGACAACACGGCAGCCGGTCCCGGCGCCGCCCGGTCAGACGGCGGCGCGATGCTCGGTGGAGCAGGCGGGGGAGTGGAACGGCATCGCGGTGAGGCCGGGGTAGTAGATGTGCAGGCTCACGGCGGGCTCCAGCGTGTCGTTGACGACCTCGTGGACGTACCCGGCGGCGAAGACGCGCTGCGCGCCCGCGACGAGGGTCCGCGCGCCCTTGTGCGTACGCTCCGTCAGTTCGCCCTCCAGGAGCGTCAGGACACCGGACGAGCGCCCGTGGTCGTGCAGCCCGCTGCCCTGCCCGGGCACCCAGGACAGCAGCCAGACCTCGTAGCCGGGGCCGGTGCGCAGCCGGTGGTACCAGCGGGAGGTCGCGTCGTACTCGACGAGGTGCGCCCACTGGGCACGGTCGGCGGCGAGGGAGCGCGCGAGCCCGGCGAACTCCGCCACGGTCCGGGGGTGTTCGCGCGCGGGCTGGAGCAGGTGCGGTACTTCGAGGAGGTCGCCGGCGATCTGGAGGTCGCTGTCGCTGTTCATGGGTGGGGAGATTCCTCAGAGGGGAGTGCGGGGGTGCCCCTACCGGGGCGCGGAGCCGTACAAGGGAGGAGAGAGCGCGGTCGGAGCGCGGTGGCTCAACGACTCAACAGCTGGAACAGCAACAGTGCGCGCGCGCGACGGAGACGGACCCGGCGGTGCGGGTCGTGGTCCGTGTCAAGTTCGCGAGCATGCCCACCAGCACACCGGTTCATGCGTGCGCTGTCAACTTGCCGCCCGGTATGTGGGACATGTTTCACCTCATCCGGTATCTCGGTCAGGCGAAAGGTTTGTGCACCCCCTGACCGGGACATGTGGCGCATCAACCCGGCGTGCGAACGCCGTTGTGATCCCGTGATCCACGTGTGATCCGGTTCGCTTCTGCGAGCGCTCCGGAACGAGATCGAACTCCGCGGCGTCCTCTCATGCAGTGGTCCACCAGGAGTAGGGCATCCACAAGGGCCGCTGGCAAGTGTCACGGTTTTTGCCGATTTGAACACTTTCCGCATAGCCTTGGTTCCGCAGAGTGAATAAGGGGCCCAATAGCAGATCTCGGCTTGACTGCCCCGGATCGGCACACTTGTAATTTCACTCGTGTCGTTCAGCCGAAATCGGTAGCGGCAACATCACGGGGAACGCACGGACAGACGAGGGGCGCACTATGACCGAGTCGTTTCAGGATCTGCTGGTCGAGGACGCGGAAGAGGAACTCGGCTGGCAGGAGCGGGCGCTGTGCGCCCAGACCGACCCCGAGTCCTTCTTCCCCGAGAAGGGCGGCTCCACCAGGGAGGCCAAGAAGGTCTGCCTGGCATGCGAGGTCCGCTCCGAATGCCTTGAGTACGCACTCGCCAACGACGAGCGGTTCGGTATCTGGGGCGGCCTCTCCGAGCGCGAGCGCCGGCGGCTCAAGAAGGCCGCCGTCTAGTCCTGGAGCGAGCGGTGCACCGGCCCGTCGCCCGTGGGTTGTCCACAGGCGGCGGGCCGCTGTTGTTGCCAGCCGTTAGTGTGGGGCCCCGTCCGAGACGCCACCGTGCCCCCAGGGGACACAGCGTCCACCGCAGTCCAACGAACCGGGGCCCGTACCTCGATGTCCGTGCACAGCCATCCGGCAGACCCCTTCGGTGCTGCCGCCGCCACGTTCAACCCGGGGCACGACGCAGGGCTCGACCCGAGCGGCGCCCCCGAGTTCCCCAGGCATGTCGTCACCGCCGTCCTCGTCTCGCACGACGGCGCCCGCTGGCTGCCCGACGTCCTGTCGGGCCTGCTCGGCCAGGAGCGGCCCGTCCAGGACGCGGTGGCCGCCGACACCGGCAGCGCCGACGACTCCGCGGCCCTGGTCGGCGCCGCCCTCGGCGACGAGCGCGTCCTGCACCTCGCGCGCCGCACCGGCTTCGGCCAGGCCATCGAGGAGGCCGTGCGCGGCGCCGGGGTGCTCACCCCGGAGCAACTGCCCTACCTGAAGCGGCCGAGCGGCTGGGACCCCGTCAGCCGCAGCTGGCGCGACGACGCCTACGACCTGCCCGACCTGCCGCACGGCGAGCCCGAGCAGTGGCTGTGGCTGCTGCACGACGACTGCGCGCCCGAACCGGACGCGCTCGCCCAGCTGTTGCGCGTCGTGGAGCGGGAGCGCGAGGCCGGCGCCGACGTCGCGATCGTCGGCCCCAAGCTGCGCGGCTGGTACGACCGCAGGCAGCTCCTGGAGGTCGGCGTCTCCATCGCCAACTCCGGGCGCCGCTGGACCGGCCTGGACCGCCGCGAACAGGACCAGGGCCAGCACGACCACGTCCGCCCCGTGCTCTCCGTCTCCACCGCCGGCATGCTGATCCGGCGCGACGTCTTCGAGCAGCTCGGCGGGTTCGACCGCCGCCTGCCGCTGATGCGTGACGACGTCGACCTGTGCTGGCGCGCCCAGAGCGCGGGCCACCGCGTCCTCGTCGCCCCCGAGGCCGTCGTACGGCACGCGGAGGCGTCCTCGCGCGAGCGCCGCACCGTCGACTGCGTGGGCCGCACCGCCTCCTCCCCGCACAAGGTCGACAAGGCGGGCGCGGTCTACACGCTGCTCGTCAACGCGCGCGGCGCGGTGCTCCCGTGGGTCCTGGTCCGCCTCGTGCTCGGCACCCTGCTGCGCACGGTCGCGTACCTGGTCGGCAAGGTGCCGGGACAGGCCCTGGACGAGATCACCGGTCTGCTGGCGACGCTGCTTCGGCCGGGCCGGATCATGGCGGGCCGCCGCCGGCGCGCCGCGGCAGTCGTCGACCCCAAGGAGCTGCGGCCGCTGTTCCCGCCTCCAGGTGCCACCGTGCGGCTGACGGTCGAGCAGGTCGCGGGGAACCTCTTCGAGGGGGCCGATCCCGAGACCTCCACGGCCGGCCGCCACGGCGGCGGCGGTCTGGAGTCCGGGCCCGGCGGCGACGACGCCGACTTCATCCAGGTCGAGCAGTTCGCCCGCCTCAAGCGCATCGCCCGCAAGCCCGGACCGATGCTCTTCGTGGTGCTCCTGTTCGTCTCCCTCATCGCCTGCCGGGGGCTGCTGGGCGGCGGCGCACTCGCGGGCGGAGCCCTGCTGCCCGCCCCCGGCGACGCCTCCGACCTGTGGGCCCGCTACCTCGACGCCTGGCACGCCACCAGCACCGGCGGCACCCAGTCGGCGCCCCCCTACCTCGCGCTCCTCGCCGCCCTCTCCTCCGTCCTGCTCGGCTCCACCGGCCTCGCGATCACCGTGCTGCTCGTCGGCTCGGTACCGCTCGCCGGGTTCGCCGCGTACTTCGCCTCCCGCCGGCTCGTCGAATCCCGGCTGCTGCGCGCGTGGGCGGCGGTCGCGTACGCCTTCCTGCCCGCCGCCACCGGCGCCCTCGCGGGCGGCCGCCTCGGCACGGCCGTCCTGGTGATCCTGCTGCCGCTCATCGCGCGCGCGGGCCTGTCCGCCTCCGGCCTCATGAACGCCCGCGGCGCCCGCGGCAGTTGGCGGGCCACCTGGGCGTACGCCCTGCTCCTGACGGTCACCACGGCCTTCACGCCCATCGTCTGGCCGATCGCCCTCATCCTGGGCGTCGTGCTCCTCGTCGTGCGCCGCGGGGACATCACCGCCTACGGGCTGCGCTTCCTCGCCGCCCTCGGCACACCGCTGCTGGTGCTCGCGCCGTGGTCCCTGACGCTGCTGCCGTTCGGCTTCTTCAAGGAAGCCGGCCTGCCGTACGGGAAGGGCGCCGCGACGGCGGCCGGCCTGCTCGGCGCCTCGCCCGGCGGCCCCGGCACCACCGGCAGCCTGCTGCTCATCGGCATCGTGCTGGCCGCGCTCGCCGCGCTGCTGCGCCAGGAGCGCCGCCCCGCGGTCCTCACCGCCTGGACCGTCGCCCTGGTCGCCCTGGTCTTCGCGGTCCTGTCGAACGACGCGACGTGGGCCGGGCCCGCCACCCTCGTCTACGGCATCGCGCTCCTCGCCGCCGCCGCGCTCGGCGCCGACGGCGCGCGCTCGCGCGTGGCCGAGCAGAGCTTCGGCTGGCGCCAGCCGGTGGCGGCGCTGGTCGCGTTCGCCGCGGCCGCGGGCCCCCTGCTGCTCGCCGCGGGCTGGATGATCGCCGGCGCCGACGGGCCCCTGGAGCGCCGCGACCCGGTGCAGGTGCCCGCGTTCGTCGCCGAGGAGGCCGGCACCCGCGACCAGGCCCGCACGCTGGTCCTGGCCGGCTCCACGGGCCAGGTGTCCTACTCGCTGGTCCGCGGCGCGGGCGCCCGGCTCGGCGACGGTGAGCTGACCGCGGCCGCCGGCGAGAACAAGACCCTCGACAAGGTCGTCGCCAACCTGGTCGCGGGCTCCGGCGCCGACCAGGCCGACCAGCTCGGCGGCTTCGCCGTGCGCTACGTCCTCGTCCGCGACGGGGCGCCGCGCCAGATGGGCCGCGTCCTGGACGCCACCCCGGGCCTGACCCGGCTCAGCCAGCAGGACGGCACCGCCCTGTGGCGCATCGACCGACAGGTGGCGCGGGCCGTCGTGCTGCCCTCCGCCGGCGCCGGTTCGACGTCCGAGGAGGCCAAGCCGGTCGCCGCGGGCCCCGTCGAGGTGCACACGAAGGTCCCCGCCGGCGGCGCCGGCCGCGTCCTGCGCCTCGCCGACCAGGCCGCCGAGGGCTGGACCGCCACGCTCGACGGCACGCCCCTGACACGGACCACGGTCGACGGCTGGGCTCAGGGCTTCGAACTGCCCGCCTCCGGGGGGACCCTGGACGTCACCTACGACACCCCGATCACGCACACCGCATGGCTGTTGGTCCAGGGCCTGCTCGCCCTCGTGCTCGTGGTGCTCGCCCTGCCGGGCCGCCGCAAGGACGTCGACGACGACCTCCCGGAGGAGCCGGCCGCCGTGCCCGCCCAGGACATCACCGGCGACGGCCGCCGGGCCCGCAGGCTGCGCGCCCAGGCCGAGGCCGAGCAGGCGCAGACCGACGGCCCGCCCGCCGAGACGGCCGCGCCGCCCGCCGACCCGGCCCCGGCGGACATCCCACAGCAGCAGGCGTACGGCGAGTGGGACCAGTCCGCGTACCAGGGCGCCGAGTACGGCACGTACGCGGCGGACGGGCAGCAGCAGTACCAGGGCGACGCCTACGGGTACGACGCGCAGGGGGTGCCCTATCAGGCGGACCCCTACCAAGCGGGCCAGTACGACCCGTACGCCTACGGGGGCACGTACGAGCAGCAGCCTCCGTACGACCCCGCGTACGAGCAACAGCAGCACGGCCACGGCAACGGCGCCGACAGTGAGCGCCCCGACGGGAGCCAGCAGTGAACCGCACGACCCTGTCCCTGATCGCGGCGGTGACGGCCCTGGCCGCCGTCACCGGGTTCGCCGCCACGACGTCCGGCGGCGCGGACGACGCTCCCGCCGCCGCGGCCGCCCGGCTGCCCGTCGAGCGCTCCAGCCTGCTCTGCCCGACGCCCGGCCAGTCCGACCTCGCGGAGACCGCGTACACGTCGTACACGCCGCCGTCGAAGGGGTCCGGCGCCACGGCGGGCACGGCGCGGCTGATGCCGGTTCAGCGCGCGTCGGACCAGGCCGGGGACGCCAAGGACAAGGCCAAGGCGCCCAAGGCGGTCGTCACACCGAAGCAGCCCGGCAAGCCCGCGACGGGGGAGGCGTCGGGCGCCGACGCGCCCGCCCTGATCGGGACCGCCGACGGCGCCCTGGCCCCCGGCTGGACCGTCCAGCAGACCACCACGGTCGACGCCGGCACCGGCCGCGGCCTGCTCGGCCTGGACTGCTCGGCACCGGACACCGACTTCTACTTCCCCGGCGCGAGCACCGCCAAGGAGCGCAGCGACTACATCCACCTCACGAACCCGGACAGCGAGGCCGCGGTCGTGGACGTACAGCTGTACGGCCCGGAGGGGGCCATCAAGTCCGACGTCGGCGAAGGCATCCAGATCGGCCCGCACGCCAGCGTCCCGGTCCTGCTGTCCACGCTGACCGACAAGCCGTACCCGAACCTGACGCTGCACGTCACCGCGCGCAGCGGCCGGGTCGCCGCCGCGGTCTCGGCCGCCGACGACAAGCTGGGCGGCGACTGGCTGCCCGCCGCCGCCGACCCGGCCGCCTCCCTGGTGCTGCCCGGCATCCCCAAGGACGCCACGAGCGTGCGCCTGGTCGCCTTCGCGCCCGGCCAGGACGACGCCGACCTCAAGGTCCGGCTCGCCACCTCCAGCGGCCCGATCGCGCCCGCGGGCCACGACAGCCTGCACGTGAAGTCCGGCATGACGGCCGCCGTCGACCTCGGCGACGTGACGCGGGGCGACCCCGGCTCGCTGCTCCTGACCCCCGCCGACGCCTCCGTGCCGGTCGTGGCGGCGCTGCGGGTCACCCGCGGCAAGGGCGCCGACCAAGAGACGGCGTTCATCCCCGCCACCCGTGACATCGGCGAGCGCGCCACGGTCGCCGACAACCGCGCCAAGGGCTCGACGCTCGCCCTGACCGCCCCCGGCGCCGCCGGCAAGGTCAAGGTCACCGCGTCCCCCGGGGACGGCGCGGGCACGGCGGTCACCAAGGAGTACGCGGTCAAGGGCGGCACGACCCTCTCGGTCGCCGCGCCGGTCCCGGACGGCCTGAAGGGCACGTACGCGCTCACGGTCGAGCCCGTCTCGGGCGGCAAGGTCTACGGCTCGCGCATGCTGGAGGAGAAGCGGGAGGGCGTCCCCGCCTTCACGGTGCAGACACTCCCGGACGACCGGGGCACGGTGTCGGTGCCGGACGCGGACGAGGACCTCTCGATCCTTCAGAAGTAGGAGAGACCGGGCTCACTCCTCGCCGTCGGCGTCCCCGTACCGGGGGTCGACGGTCTCCGGGGTGAGGCCCAGCACCTCGGCGACCTGCTCCACGACCACGTCGTGCACGAGCGCCGCGCGCTCGTCGCGCCCCTTGGTACGGATCTCCACGGGGCGCCGGTAGACGACCACGCGCGCGGGCGTCCCGTCCCGCGCGGGCACGATGCCCCCGAGCGGCACGGTGTCGGCGCCCCACGCCTCGTCCTCGGCGGTGAGCCGCGGCACCTCCAGGATGAGGAAGTCGACCTCGCCCAGCTGCGGCCAGCGTCGCTCCAGCCGCTCCACGGAGTCCTGCACGAGGTCCGCGAAGACCTCGGCGCGGCTCGCCGACAGCGGCACCTGCGGCGGTGCCACGGGACCGCGCATACCGCGCCCGTGCCGGTCGCGGCGGCGCGGGCGCGGCTCGGCGGGGGAGTGCGGCGGTACCCGCGCGTCGGGCGGTACCGGGTTCTCGGCGTCGGCGGACCTTTCCATCACCGACGCAGCGTAGTCCTCCGGGGCGGCCGGGGCGGGTCGGCTCCGCACAGAGCGCCGCATGTCTCTTCCTGACCGATCAAGCCAATCTCGGGCCTGATTCCATATCCCTCCCGGACCGTTGCCCGCACGACTTGTGGAGCAATGTGCCCCGAGTGGTGACCGCTTTCACCTGTCCTGCGGGCCCGGGAGCACGGTTCGGCGCAGGTCATGAGGGAGCCCCTGAGGGCCCGTGTGGGGCGTATCACGTGGCGACACGGTGGGGTGACCTCGGGGAGAGTCGTCGCGGCCCGCTCAGGAGTGCGGTACCGTCCAACGTCGTGAGCCCTGTACGTCGCTGTTCGCGCACCGCTTGCGGCCGTCCCGCCGTCGCGACGCTGACGTACGTCTACGCCGACTCGACCGCGGTCCTCGGCCCGCTCGCCACCTACGCCGAACCCCACTGCTACGACCTGTGCGCCGAGCACTCCGAGCGCCTCACCGCGCCGCGCGGCTGGGAGGTCGTCCGCCTCACCGACGCCAGTGCCCCCGCCCGCCCCAGCGGCGACGACCTGGAGGCCCTGGCCAACGCCGTGCGTGAGGCGGCCCGCCCCCAGGAGCGCGCCGCCGGAGCCGGCGGCTCCGGCGGCCGGCAGGCGGACCCCATGGAGGTCGCCCGCCGCGGCCACCTCCGGGTGCTGCGCTCGCCCGACAACTGACGACCACGCTTCCAGAACGCATGAACGCGTGAACAGGTGGACGCGTAAACGGGCACACGGGCGGATGCGGCAACAGTCGCGCTTTCACGGGATCTTCGCGGTCGCACGCGTTGACCCGTGATTGTTGAGGACACGACGATTTCGCCACCCGACTCCGGGATTCCGGGAGGCGCTCGTGTTCGTCCAGCAACTGGAGCCGGTCGACGGCTCGCTCGGCCTGTCCGCCCTCATCGCCACGCTGCCCCTCATCACCGTCCTCGTCCTGCTCGGCGCCGTCCGCATGAAGGCCCACCGAGCCGGTCTGATCGGCCTGTCCGTGGCGGCCCTGGTCGGCCTGCTGGTCTACGGCATGCCGCTCGGCCAGACCGTCTCCGGCGCCGCGCAAGGCGCCCTGTTCGGCCTCTTCCCCATCATGTGGATCGTCGTCAACGCCCTGTGGGTGTACCGGATGACCGTCCGCACCCGGCACTTCGACATCCTGCGCCGCTCCTTCGGGCGGCTCTCCGACGACCCGCGCATCCAGGCCCTCGTCATCGCGTTCTGCTTCGGCGCACTCCTGGAGGCCCTCGCCGGGTTCGGGGCGCCGGTGGCCATCTGCTCGGTCATGCTCGTCGCGCTCGGCTTCGACCCGGTCAAGGCCGCGGTCGTCTCCCTCGTCGCCAACACGGCGCCCGTCGCCTTCGGCGCCATGGGCACGCCCGTCGTCACCCTTGCCCAGGTCACCGGTCTCCCGCTGGACGCGGTCGCCTCCGTGGTGGGCCGTCAGACGCCGCTGCTCGCCCTGGTCGTGCCGCTGCTGCTGATCGGCCTGGTGGACGGCCGGCGCGGCCTGCGCGAGACGTGGGTGCCCGCCCTGGCCTGCGGTCTCGCCTTCGCCGTCGTCCAGTTCGCCGCCGCCGACTACGTCTCCGCCCAGCTCGCCGACATCGGCGCCGCCCTGGCCGGCGCGGGCGCCCTGGTGGCCGTCCCCGGCGCGCGCAGGCCCGCCGCCGAACCCGTACGCGCCGCCGTCCTCACCGGCGTACGCAGCGAGGACCTGGACCAACAGGACCCGCGGCCCGACGTGCTGCGCGCCTACGCCCCCTACGCGCTCATCGTCGTCGTCTTCTCCGTCGCCCAGATCCCGGCCGTCAAGGACTGGCTGGCTCACGCGAACCAGGTCGTCGACTGGCCGTTCCTGAACGTCGCCGGGCCCGACGGCGAACCGGTGAGCGGCAACGTCTTCACGCTGCCCCTCGTCTCCACCGGCGGCACCCTCGTCCTGCTCGCCGGAGTGGTCACGGCCGCCGTGCTGGGCGTCCACGCGCGCGTGGCGGTGCGCGAATGGCTGGAGACCTGGTACGAACTGCGGTTCGCGATCCTCACCGTCACCAGCGTCCTCGCCCTCGCCTACGTGATGAACCTGTCGGGGCAGGCCGCCACCATCGGGCACTTCGTGGCCGCGGCGGGCGCGGGACTCGCCTTCCTCTCCCCGGTCCTCGGCTGGTTCGGCGTCGCCGTCTCCGGCTCCGACACCTCGGCCAACGCCCTCTTCGGCGCCCTTCAGGTGACCGCGGCCCGGCAGTCGGGTCTGTCGCCCGAACTCCTCGCGGCGGCCAACAGTTCGGGCGGTGTCCTCGGCAAGATGATCTCGCCGCAGAACCTGACGATCGCCTGCGCGGCGGTCGGACTCGCGGGCCGGGAGGGCGACTTGCTGCGCAAGGTGCTGCCGTGGAGTCTCGGCCTGCTCCTGGTGATGTGCCTGATCGTGTTCGCCCAGAGCACGGTCGTCCTGTCCTGGATGCTGCCGTGAGCGGTGCGGCCGCTCCGAGGCGCGCTCGGGGTGGAGCGCCTTGTTCCGAGCCACGCTCTATGCGAGGAATGCGGGGTTCGCGGCTGAGGGCCGGTCCGGCCAGGTAGTTTGTGGGCTCGTTCGTTCATGGGTCCGTCAAGGACACTCCAGGAGGGCTGGTCCGGCCGTGGCTGCTGATCTGTCGCAGATCGTGAAGGCGTACGACGTGCGAGGGGTGGTCCCGGACCAGTGGGACGAGGAGCTCGCCGCCCTGTTCGGCGCCGCCTTCGTCCAGGTCACCGCCGCGACGGCGATCGTGGTCGGGCACGACATGCGCCCCTCCTCGCCCGGCCTGACCCGGGCCTTCGGGCGCGGGGCGGCGGCGCTCGGCGCGGACGTCACGGAGATCGGCCTGTGCTCCACCGACCAGCTGTACTACGCCTCGGGCGCGCTCGGACTGCCCGGCGCGATGTTCACCGCCTCGCACAACCCCGCGCGGTACAACGGCATCAAGATGTGCCGGGCCGGTGCGGCCCCGGTGGGCCAGGACACCGGTCTGACCGAGATCCGCCGGCTCGCCGAGGAGTGGAGCGAGGCGGGCGCCCCGGAACCCGCCGCGACGCCGGGAACCCTCGCGCGGCGGGAGACGTTGGAGGAGTACGCGGCGCACCTGCGCGCCCTGGTCGACCTCACCGCCATCCGCCCCCTGAAGGTCGTGGTCGACGCGGGCAACGGCATGGGCGGGCACACCGTGCCGACCGTCTTCGCCGGCCTGCCGCTCGACCTCGTGCCGATGTACTTCGAGCTGGACGGCACGTTCCCGAACCACGAGGCGAACCCGCTGGACCCGGCGAACCTCGTGGACCTCCAGGCCCGGGTGCGCGCCGAGGGCGCCGACATCGGCCTGGCCTTCGACGGCGACGCGGACCGCTGCTTCGTGGTCGACGAGCACGGCGACCCGGTCTCCCCGTCCGCGATCACCGCCCTGGTCGCCTCCCGCGAGCTGGCCAGGAACGGCGGCTCGGGCACGATCATCCACAACCTGATCACCTCCTGGTCGGTGCCCGAGGTGGTGAAGGAGAACGGCGGCACGCCCGTCCGCACCCGGGTCGGCCACTCCTTCATCAAGCAGGAGATGGCCACCAGCGGCGCGATCTTCGGCGGCGAGCACTCCGCGCACTACTACTTCCGCGACTTCTGGAACGCCGACACCGGGATGCTCGCCGCCCTCCACGTCCTCGCGGCCCTGGGCGGCCAGGACGGCCCGCTCTCCGCGCTGGTCTCCTCCTACGACCGCTACGCCGGCTCCGGCGAGATCAACTCCACCGTCGCCGACCAGCCCGGCCGCCTCGCCGCCATCAGGTCCGCCTACGCGGACCGCCCCGACACCACCCTGGACGAACTGGACGGCCTCACGGTCACCTCGACCGACTGGTGGTTCAACGTCCGCCCCTCCAACACCGAGCCCCTCCTGCGCCTGAACGCGGAGGCGCGCACCACGGCGACGATGGAGAAGATCCGGGACGAGGTCCTGTCCCTGATCCGAGCCTGAACGCCTCCGGCGGTCGCGGAAGTAGGGGCGGGGCCCAAGCGATCCGGGCCGCGCCGCGCCTCCCCGCCTTTCCGGCGGTTGCGCAGGGTGCCGGGCTCGGCGATCCCGGCCGAGCCGCACCTCCCCGCCTCTTCGGCGTTTGTGCAGGGTGCCGGGATCAGGTGGTCCGGGCCGGGCCGCTTCTCCAGCGGTTGCGGAGAGTGCCGGGCTCGGCGATCCCGGCCGAGCCGCACGTCCCCGCCTTTCCGGCGGTTGCGGAGAGAGCCGGGCTCAGCGATCCCGGCCGGGCCGCGCCTCCCCGCCGCTTCGGCGTTTGCGCAGGGTGCCGGGCCCAAGCGATCCGGGCCGAGCCGTACGTCCCCGCCTGTGTGGCGGTTGCGGGCCGAGCCGGATCTCCCAGCCCGTCCGGCGTTTGAGGACGAGCCCTTGAGGCGATCGACCCGCACGTCAACACCGCCGCCACGCTCCACCCCGCGCAACAGCACCCCGGCCCACCCGACCCCGGCCCCCAGACACCGCTGGGCCCCGCCCGGGGCCCCGCGCCCAGCGGTAGGCTGACCAGGCCACAAGACACCGTCAGGCACCCACCCGTACCCCGAAGGGAACCCCCATGCCGCTCGAAGCCGGCCTCCTGGAGATCCTCGCCTGCCCGGCCTGCCACGCCCCCCTCAAGGAGGCCGACGCCGAGCTGCTCTGCACCGGCACGGAGTGCGCCCTGGCCTACCCCGTCCGCGACGGCATCCCCGTCCTCCTGGTCGACGAGGCCCGACGCCCCGCGTAACCCGTTCCCGCGAGCAGGAGGCCCGACGCGATGTTCGACGAAACGCTCCTGGACGACACCGAGGCGCTGGCCAGGGCCGACCGGCGCGGACTGCTGCGCGGCGCCGCCGAGGCGGGCGCCCGCGTCCGCACGGCGGTCCGGCACGCGGCCGAGGCCGGCATCACCGAGCTGAAGCCGGACGGCCGCCCGCGCGCCGTCCTGATCGCGGGCCCGGGCACCGCCGCCACCGGGGTCGCCGAGCTGATCGGCCGGCTGGCCGGCGCGGCCTGCCCGGTGATCCGGCTGCGCCCCACCGGCGTCGCCCCCGCCGCGGGCGCCCTGCGCTGGGACCTGCCCGGCTGGGCCGGCCCCGTCGACCTGCTCCTGATCGTCTCTCCGGACGGCACCGAGCCCAGCCTCTCGCTCCTGGCCGAACAGGCGTACAGGCGCGGCGTCACCGTCGTCGCCGTCTGCCCCGCCGGCGCCCCGCTGACCGAAGCCGTCGCCGGCGCCCACGGTCTGCTCGTACCGATGGCCACGTCCCCGTCCGACCAGGACGAGTCGACCGCGCTCTGCGCGCCGGGCGTGCTCTGGGCCCTGCTCACCCCGCTCCTCGCCCTCCTGGACCGCACCGGCCTGCTCTCCGCGCCGGCCGAGTCCCTGGAGAAGGCCGCCGACCGCCTCGACCGCACCGCCGAGCGCTGCGGCCCGGCCGTCGCGCTCCACAGCAACCCGGCCAAGACCCTCGCCTCCGAACTCGCCGAAGCGCTCCCGCTGATCTGGACCGAGGGCGCGGCCGCGGGCGCCGCGGGCCGCCGCTTCGCCGCCGCCCTCGCCGAGCTGGCCGGACGGCCCGCGCTCGCCGCGGACCTGCCCGAGGCGATGCCCGCCCACGGCGCGCTCCTCACCGGCGGCCTCGCGGCGGGCGCCGACCCCGACGACTTCTTCCGCGACCGCGTCGAGGTGGGCCAGGCGCTGCGCGCCCGCGTCGTCCTGCTCCGCGACCGCCCCGTCGACGGGCTCTCCGCCGCCTTCGCCGCCCGCGAACTCGCGCTCTCCCACGACGTCGCGATCAGTGAGCTGGAACCGGAGGAGGGCGGCGACCTGGAGAGTCTCGCGGAGCTGATCGCCGTCACGGATTTCGCCGCCGTTTACCTGGGCCTCGCCTCCGGGACCTGACCCGGCCCCGACCCTGTACCCGCCCGGCCCCGCGTACGTACGGAGAAGAACGCCTGATGGACCGCCTCACCAACACCGTCCGCCCCTACGCCTGGGGCTCCACCACCGCCATCCCGCACCTCCTCGGCACCGAGGCGACCGGTGAACCCCAGGCCGAGATGTGGATGGGCGCCCACCCCGGCGCTCCCTCGCGCACCGAGCGCGGCCCGCTCGACGAGGTCATCGCCGCGGACCCGGCGGGACAGCTCGGCGCGGCGGCCGTCGAGAAGTTCGGCCCGCGCCTGCCGTTCCTGCTCAAGCTGCTCGCCGCGGGCGCGCCCCTCTCGCTCCAGGTGCACCCGGACCTCCAGCAGGCGAAGGAGGGGTACGACGCCGAAGAGGCCGAGGGCGTACCGGTCACCGCGCCCGAGCGCAACTACAAGGACGCCAACCACAAGCCCGAACTGATCTGCGCCCTCACCGAGTTCGACGGCCTGTGCGGCTTCCGCGCGCCCGAGGAAGCGGCCCAGCTGCTCGACGGGCTCGGCGTCGACAGCCTCAAGCCCTACGCCGACCTGCTGCGCGCCCACCCCGAGGAGGCCGCGCTGCGCGAGGTCCTCACCGCCGTCCTGAGCGCGGACCGGGACGAGATGGCGCACACCGTCGCCGCGGCGGCGGCCGCCGCCCGGCACCTCGGCGGCGCCTACGAGCCGTACGCGGGCATCGCCCACCACTACCCCGGCGACCCGGGCGTCATCGCCGCGATGCTGCTCAACCACGTCCGGCTGCAACCCGGCGAGGCGCTGTTCCTCGGCGCGGGCGTCCCGCACGCCTACCTGAACGGCCTGGGCGTCGAGATCATGGCCAACTCCGACAACGTCCTGCGCTGCGGCCTGACCCCCAAGCACGTCGACGTCCCCGAACTGCTGCGCATCGTCCGCTTCGAGGCCACCGACCCCGGCGTCCTGCGCCCCGAGGCGTCCCCCGGCGGCGAAGAGGTCTACGACACGCCCATCGACGAGTTCCGCCTCTCCCGCTACGTCCGTCCCGAGGGCGCCCCCGCCCACGACCTGACGGCCGGCACCCCGCAGATCCTGCTCTGCACGGCCGGTTCGGTCCGCGCCGGCGGCCTCGACCTCGCGCCCGGCCGGTCCGCCTTCGTCCCCGCGGGCGAAAAGGTAGAAATGTCCGGGACCGGCACGTTTTTCCGCGCGACCGTCGTGGCCTGACTCCTGCCCCTCCCGTCCCGTGCTGCAACAATGGCCCATCGCAAAGACAGGGCAAAGCGGCAGGCTTTCGCAGCAGCACGGCACGCGACGTACGCATGTACGCACGTACGAAGGGACACCAGGAACAACATGAGTGCTTCAGGCGGAGCAAAGGCGATCGTGGCGGCGCTCGCCGCCAACCTCGCCATCGCGGTATCGAAGTTCGTGGCGTTCCTCTTCAGCGGCTCCTCGTCGATGCTGGCCGAGGCGGTCCACTCGCTCGCCGACTCCGGCAACCAGCTCCTGCTGCTGATCGGCGGCAAGAAGGCCAAGCGCGACGCGACCCCGCAACACCCCTTCGGCTACGGCCGCGAGCGCTACATCTACGCCTTCCTCGTATCGATCGTCCTCTTCTCCGTCGGCGGCATGTTCGCCGTCTACGAGGGCTACGAGAAGATCTCCCACCCGCACGACCTGGAGCACTGGTACTGGCCCGTCGGCGTCCTGGTCTTCGCGATCATCGCCGAGGGCTTCTCCTTCCGTACGGCCATCAAGGAGTCGAACGTCACGCGCGGGTCGCTCTCCTGGGGCCAGTTCATCAAGCGCGCCAAGGCACCCGAGCTGCCCGTCGTCCTCCTGGAGGACTTCGGCGCGCTCATCGGCCTGGTCCTCGCGCTGCTCGGCGTCGGCCTCACCCTCGCCACCGGTGACGGCGTCTGGGACGGCATCGGCACGCTCTGCATCGGCGTCCTGCTCATCGCCATCGCGATCGTCCTCGCCCTGGAGACCAAGTCGCTCCTGCTGGGCGAGGCCGCCGGCACGGACGAGGTGCGCAAGATCGAGGCGGCCGTCGTCGACGGCACCACGGTCACCGGCCTGATCCACATGCGCACGCTCCACCTCGGCCCCGAGGAGCTCCTCGTCGCCGCGAAGATCGCCGTCCAGCACGACGACACCGCCGCCGAGGTCGCCCGCGCCATCAACGAGGCCGAGGCCCGGATCCGCGCCGCCGTCCCGATCGCCCGCGTCATCTACCTGGAACCGGACATCTACAGCGCGGCCGACGCCGCGAAGGGCCCGGACCGCGAAGCGACCCCCGGCGGTCCGACGTCGGCACCGGAGCACTGACCTCGCGACTACGCCGGGCGGTCGGCGGCCCGCCGACCGCCCAGGAGCGGAATCCGGCCACATTCCCGCGCCACCCTGACGGAGACGGGGTGGGGCCGACTGGGCCGATCGGTGTAGATTCGTCACGAGCCAGACGTCGCTGCTGATGGCGGTCGGGCAACCCGCGCGACGGGTCGTCCGAGGGAGAGAGGGCCTCCGACGGACTGCGCTGCGCGCGCCCGGGGACACCTGTGTTCCAGGAAGCCGCAGATCAGCCATGCGCGTACCCGAACGCGGGCATGCGCACCACGCCCACCTCGACCATCTGTCACCGCACCGAGGAGCAGCTCACACATGACTTCTGTCGCCGACCGACAGGACCAGGACTTCAAGGTCGCCGATCTCTCGCTCGCCGAGTTCGGCCGCAAGGAGATCACCCTCGCCGAGCACGAGATGCCCGGCCTCATGTCGATCCGCAAGGAGTACGCCGAGGCGCAGCCGCTGGCCGGCGCCCGCGTCACCGGCTCCCTGCACATGACGGTCCAGACGGCCGTCCTCATCGAGACTCTCGTCGCCCTGGGCGCCGAGGTCCGCTGGGCCTCCTGCAACATCTTCTCCACGCAGGACCACGCCGCCGCCGCCATCGCCGTCGGCCCGCACGGCACGCCGGACAACCCGCAGGGCGTCCCGGTCTTCGCCTGGAAGGGCGAGACCCTGGAGGAGTACTGGTGGTGCACGGAGCAGGCGCTGACCTGGCCGAACACCCCCACCGGCGGCCCGAACATGATCCTGGACGACGGTGGTGACGCCACCCTCCTCGTCCACAAGGGCGTCGAGTACGAGAAGGACGGCAAGGTCCCCTCGCCCGACACGGCGGACTCCGACGAGCACCGCGTCGTCCTCCAGCTCCTGAACCGCACGATCTCGGACGGTTCGCAGAAGTGGACCCAGCTCGCCTCCGAGATCCGAGGCGTCACGGAGGAGACCACGACCGGTGTCCACCGCCTGTACGAGATGCAGCGCGAGGGCTCCCTCCTCTTCCCCGCGATCAATGTGAACGACGCGGTGACGAAGTCGAAGTTCGACAACAAGTACGGCTGCCGCCACTCCCTCATCGACGGCATCAACCGGGCCACGGACGTCCTGATCGGCGGCAAGACCGCCGTCGTCTGCGGCTACGGCGATGTGGGCAAGGGCTGCGCGGAGTCGCTGCGCGGCCAGGGTGCCCGCGTGATCATCACGGAGATCGACCCGATCTGCGCGCTCCAGGCGGCGATGGACGGCTACCAGGTCACCACGTTGGACGAGGTCGTCGAGCAGGCGGACATCTTCGTGACGACGACCGGTAACAAGGACATCATCATGGCCTCGGACATGGCCCGGATGAAGCACCAGGCGATCGTCGGGAACATCGGTCACTTCGACAACGAGATCGACATGGCCGGTCTCGCGAAGATCGACGGGATCGTCAAGGACGAGGTGAAGCCGCAGGTCCACACGTGGACGTTCCCTGACGGCAAGGTCCTGATCGTGCTGTCCGAGGGCCGTCTGCTGAACCTGGGCAACGCGACGGGTCACCCGTCGTTCGTGATGTCCAACTCGTTCGCGGACCAGACGCTGGCGCAGATCGAGCTCTTCACCAAGCAGTCGGAGTACCCGACCGACGTCTACGTGCTGCCCAAGCACCTGGACGAGAAGGTCGCCCGGCTCCACCTGGACTCGCTGGGTGTGAAGCTGACGACGCTCCGCCCCGAGCAGGCCGCGTACATCGGCGTCGAGGTCGAGGGCCCGTACAAGTCGGACCACTACCGCTACTGAGCACCGCGCCGGTCGCATCGCACCCGACGACCGACAGGACAGGCCCCCGCACCCCCGTGCCGGGGGCCTGTCCCGTGCTCCGCGCACCGCTGGCTACGGTGGACACGCCTCCAACGGCCGCGACCACCGCTGTGACCGTGCACTCCAGCCCGGCCGCGGCCTCAGACGCGGTCTTCGCCCCAGAGTCTCCGCCCTAGAGGACCTGACGAACCCCATGCCCCGCGGCCGCTATTCGCTCCATGATCCGCACGATCACACCCCCCTCGGTGAAGAGCACTTCCACTGCGCGCCCGGCCCCTCCGGCTGGCGCTACGTCGCCCAACGGGTCACCCCCTCCGGCGAGCACGCCGGCTCGATCGACCTCGCTCTCGACGAGCTCGGCCGCCCCATCCGCCTCGAAGTCAACGCCGCGAGCTGGCAGGTACGGGGAGCCGCCATCGACGGCGTCACCTGGGTGCGCACCGACCCCACCGGCACCCACGCCACCGAAGGCAACGCCCCCGCGCACGCCTTCACCGGCACATCCCCCGCGTTCCTCATCGCCACCACGCGGCTGCTGAACCTCACCCCCGCTTCCCCCTCGACCCGCGTCCGCCTCGTCGCCCTGACGGACCCCGTCCTGGCCCCCCGCACCCTGGATCAGTCCTGGACCCTGCTGAACAGCGAAGCACACGCCACTGACAACGGCCCGCTCGTCGTGGACGCGTACCAGGTCAGCGCCCTGGACACGGGGGAGCAGCACACCGTCCACCTCAGCGGCGACGTGGTCCTGGCGGCGCCCGGCATCGAGCTGGAGCACCTGGAGACGCCCCCCTCGACCTTCGCCTGAGGCCGACGCACTCCGTGCCGGGCCCGCGTCACGCAGGCGGTGCGAATCCGGTGGCCGGCGGTCCGGCGTCCCGGTCCCGCGCCGGCGCGGGCTCCGCAGCCGCTGGGGCGGGCCCGGCGGGCGGCGGCACGGCCGAGACGCCGGGAGCGGCGAACCCCCCGCCCGCGGGAGAGCCCGGACCGCCGTACGGTCCCGGACCGCCGTAGAAACCCGGCGTGGGAGCGGACGCGGCGGCCCCCACCGCGGGCGGCACGGGGACCCCGGGCTGCCCCGGACCGCCGTACGCCCCCGGATACTGCGCGCGCCCCGCCGCGCCGAAGGCCCGCTGTGCCTCGCGCGCCTGCCGCTCGTGCACCACCGCCGCCAGGAAAGCGGCGGGCGGCACGTCGCGCGGCGCCGGCGCCCCGGTGCACGCGGCCAGATCGGCGGCGAGCCGCTCGGCCATGCCCCAGCCGACCTGCGGATCCAGCTGCCGCATCCGCGTCAGGTACTGCCGTACGGCGAGCCACAGCCCCTCCGGCACGGCGGACAGGTCCAGCTGCGCGAACCGTCCCACCAGCCACGGCGGCGGAGGCGGCACGAACGCCGCCTGCCCGGCCGGCACCCGCTCGCGCACGACGAGCGTCCCCGCGAACACATCCCCGACCCGCCGCCCCCGCGCGGAGACCAGCGAGGCGACGCAGGCCACGACCCCGAAGGTCGCCAGGATCTCCACGACGCCGACGGCCCCGCGCACCAGCGCATGACGGAACCGGATCGGCCCTCCGTCGTCGCGTACGACCCGCAGCCCGCACGCGAGCTTCCCGAGCGAGCGCCCATGGCTCAACGTCTCCACGGCGATCGGTATCCCGACCAGCACCAGCAGGAACAACGCCACGGACACCGCCGCCGACGCGGCATCGTCCAGCGACGCGGTCGCCGCCACCACAGCAATGGTCACGACGATGTAGACGAGGAACGCCACCACCAGATCGATGAGCACGGCGAGCGCCCGGCTCGGCAGCTTCGCGGGCCGCAACTCCAGTGCCACTGCCTCGCCCGTCACCAGCTCGCTCACACCGGCCACCCACCCTTCCCTGACCTGCCCTAGGAACCGCCAGTCTGCCAAGCTGAGGGCAGATCGCGCCGCACAGGTGCCGGAAACGAGGAGCAGCAGACCGGATGGACCTCGACGTCTTCGTGTCCGCCCACCGGGCCGAGTGGGACCGCCTGGACGCGCTCCTGCGCCGCCGTCGCCGGCTGACCGGCCTCGAAGCGGACGAACTGGTGAACCTCTACCAGCGCACCGCCACGCACCTCTCTCTCATCCAGTCGAGCGCCCCGGACCCGAGGGTCATCGGCCGGCTCACCCAACTCGTGGCACGCGCGCGTAGTGCCGTGACCGGTACCCGCCGCGCTTCATGGCGCGACGTCTCCCGCTTCCTCACCCACGGTTTCCCGGCGGCGGTCTACAAGGCACGCCACTGGTGGGTGCCCACCGCCCTCGTCTCCACGGCGACAGCCGCCCTGATCGGCTGGTGGATAGGGACGCACCCCGACATACAGGCGTCCATAGCCGCGCCGTCCGAACTCCGCGAGATGACGCGCCCGGGCGGCCAGTACGAGACGTACTACTCCAGCCACCCCGCGACCTCCTTCGCGGCACAGGTCTGGACGAACAACGCGCAGGCGGCGGCCATGTGCCTGGTCCTGGGCGTCTTCCTCGGGCTGCCGGTGCTGTGGATCCTCCTGCAGAACATGCTGAACGTCGGCATCGGCATCGGACTGATGACCTCCGCCGACCGCCTGGACACCTTCCTGGGCCTGATCCTCCCGCACGGCCTCCTGGAACTGACCGCGGTCTTCGTAGCGGCCGGTACCGGTCTGCGCCTCGGCTGGACCGTCATCGACCCGGGCCCCCGCTCACGGAGAACGGCACTCGCGGAAGAGGGCCGCGCGGCCATCGGCATGGCGATCGGGCTGGCCCTGGTCCTCTTCGTCTCCGGCGCCGTAGAAGGCTTCGTGACGCCGTCCGGTCTCCCCACGTGGGCCCGCATCGGCATCGGCGTCGCCGTCGAACTCGCCTTCCTGGCCTACGTGTACGTCCTTGGCGGCCGCGCCGCCCGTGCGGGCGAGACCGGCGACCTGGAGACGGCCGAACGCAGCGCCGTCCTGCCGACCGCCGCCTGATGTGCGTTCAGCTCCGCTGAGCTGCTAGTCTCCTCATCGCCCCGGAAAGACCGTTGACACGGACCGGACGGGGAGGTAGATTCGAACAGTTGCCCCGAGCTCGACAGACTCGATCGCGACCGTTAGCATCTGACGCGCTTCCGAAATAACATTCTTCGTGAAGCTCTCCCGATTGATCAGGAAAAAGAGTCGGCCAGACCGCCTCAAAACCTCTGATAAAGTCGGACCAGCCGAAAGGCGAAAGGTCACTCCAACGGCCACCGGAAATGAATTCCGAACCGGAAACGGAACGGAAAACGGATCTGGTAAGGTTGGAAACACCGAAGGGAAGCGCCCGGAGGAAAGCCGCGAGAGAGTCTCTCAGGTGAGTACAAAGGAAGCGTCCGTTCCTTGAGAACTCAACAGCGTGCCAAAAGTCAACGCCAGATATGTTGATTACCCCGTCTCCAGCCGTGATG
>NZ_JBEXOS010000058.1:0-50321 GCF_040611655.1 Streptomyces sp. NPDC006552 | reverse complement strand
CGGGAGTTGCGGCCGCCGGCGGCGGACAGCGACAGCTGGCCGACCGGCTCGCCGGGCTCTCCGCGGTCAAGCACCGGGGCCCCGTCATGTGTGCCGGTGGCGCTTACGCGGCCTTCGCCTTGGTGGCGTACATGTCCACGTACTCCTGGCCCGACAGGCGCATGACCTCCGCCATCACCGAGTCGGTCACGGCGCGCAGCACGTAGCGGTCGCGGCCCATGCCGTCGTAGCGGGAGAACTCCATCGGCTCACCGAAGCGCACGGTCACCCGGCCCGGCCGCGGCATCCCCGAACCGCCCGGCTGCAACTTGTCCGTGCCGATCATCGCGAAGGGGACGACGGGCGCGCCCGTCATGAGGGTGAGGCGGGCGATGCCGGTGCGGCCGCGGTAGAGCCGGCCGTCGGGGGAGCGCGTGCCCTCGGGGTAGATCCCGAAGATCCGGCCGTCCTCCAGGATCCGGCGGCCGGTCATCAGCGCCGCCACGCCGCCGTTGGCGCCGTCCCGGTCGACCGGGACCATGCCGACACCGGTGAAGAACCAGGCCATCAGGCGGCCCTTGAAACTCTTGCCGGTGACGTACTCGTCCTTGCCGATGAAGCACACCTGCCGGTCGCAGACGAGCGGCAGGATCATCGAGTCGATGAACGTCAGATGGTTGCCCGCCAGGATGACGGGGCCGGTGCCCGGAATGTTCTCGGCGCCTTCGACACGCGTGGGGAACATCAGGCGCATGATCGGTCCGAGCACTGCCTTGATGAACGCGAAGCGGGACAACGGGCCCTCCGGTGTCAAGGAATGGATGGTGGGTCTGTGCAGGTGAGGACGATACTCGCGGGCGGGTACCCGGTGCACATCGGGTTCATCGACTTGATACGGACAGTTGACCGAAATGTTCGCCCCCGGCGCCCCCGGAAACCCCCCGAGGAGTCATCCCGCCGCACCCTGACGTTCGGTCCGGGGTCTCCCACTCGTCACTCCCGCCCCCCTACGATCGACCCGCTTTGTCAGGTGCAAGGCGTGACTCGGCAAGAGGAGTGCTTCATGGGGAACGAGCAGGCACACAGGGCGCAGGACGCACAGGAGACGCGGGCCGAAGGGGCGCTGGGCCGGCGCTCGCTGCTGGGCGCCGCGGTGCTGGGCGCGGGCGCGGCCGCCCTCGCCGCCCCCGGTACCGCCGCGGCCGCCGACCGGGACCGTGGCGGGAATCACTCCGGACAGGGCTACCGAAGCCTGCCCGTGCCGACGGTCGTCGCCCACCGCGGCACCTCCGGCTACCGCCCCGAGCACACCCTCGGCTCCTACCAGTTGGCGCTCGACATGGGCGCGCACGTCATCGAGGCGGGCGACGTCGTCCCGACCAGGGACGGCCACCTCGTCTGCCGCCACGAGCCGGAGATCGGCGGCACCACGGACGTGTCGGCGCACCCCGAGTTCGCCGGCCGGCGCACCACGAAGGTCATCGACGGGGTCTCCACGACCGGCTGGTTCACCGAGGACTTCACCCTCGCCGAGCTGAAGACGCTGCGCGCCAAGGAGCGCATCCCCGGCACCCGTCAGCACAACACCCTCTACGACGGCCGCTGGGCGATCCCCACCTTCGAAGAGGTCCTCCAGTGGCGCGCCGCCCAGAGCAAGAAGCGCGGGCGCGAGGTGTGGATCCACGTCGAGACCAAGCACCCCACCTACTTCCGCAAGCTGGGCCTGGGCCTGGAGGAGCGCCTTGCCAGGCTGCTGCGCGCCTACCGGCTCGACGGGAAGAACTCGCCCGCGTTCCTCCAGTCCTTCGAACCGACCAGCATCCAGCGCCTGGACAAGCTGGTCGGCAATCCCCTGGTGGTCCTGCTCTCCACGGCGGACTCCCGCCCCGCGGACTTCGTCGCGACCGGCGACCCGCGCACCGTCGCCGACCTGATCACCCCCAAGGGGCTCAAGGAGATCGCGTCGTACGCGCAGGGCATCGGCCCGACCCTGGACCTGATCATCCCCAAGGACGCGGCGGGCAAGCTCCTGGAGCCGACCACCCTCGTACGGGACGCGCACCGGGCCGGGCTGATCCTGCACCCGTATACGATGCGCAACGAGAACACCTTCCTGCCCGCCGACTTCAGGAAGGGCACGGACCCGAACGCCTACGGCGACGCGTTCGGCGCCTTCCAGGCGTACTTCGCCACCGGCATCGACGGGATCTTCTCCGACAACTGCGACACCGCCCTCCTGGCCCGCGAGGACTTCGTCAACGGCTGATGCGCGACAGCCGGTTGGAGTGAGACGCGGCGGCCACGGCAACCAGGGCCCGCGGCCGCCGCGTCCCGCCGGGCATGACGTACGAGACGGTGATCGACGCCCTGCGCCCCCTCCTCGCCGCCGAGGCCCGCGCCGAACTCCCCGGCGCCGCCGAACCGGGCGACCTCGAACAGGCCGTCTGGGTCCGCCTGCTGGAGCGGCTCGGCTCGCAGGGCCCGCCGCGGGACCCGGCCGCCTGGCTGACGGCCGCGGTGCGCGCCGAGGCGAGCCGCCAGCGCGGCGCGGCCCTGCGCGAGGCGCCCTACGCCACCGAGCCCGCCGCCGAGCAAGCCGCCTGCGACCCCGAGCACCTGACGCTCGACCGGGAACGCGCCCACGCCCTGCACGCCGCGATCGGCCGGCTCCCCGCCCGCTGCCGCCGCCTGTTGGGCGCCCTGCTCTCCCCGCACGACCCCACTTACCGTGAGATCGCAGGTGAGTTGGGTATGTCACAGGGCAGTCTTGGGCCAAAACGTGCCAGATGTCTGGGATGCCTGCGCAGAATCCTCGCGGCCGAGGTTGCGCCCACACCCCGCAGGGGAAAAGGGTGAGGGACAACAGGCGGACAGGTGAGCGGGAGGTATGCACACATGGGCATGAGCGTGACCATCTCTGCGGCGACCGAAGCGGACACCGAGCAGATCCTCAAGCTGCAGTACCTCTGCTACCAGAGCGAGGCACAGCTCTACGGCGACTACTCGATCGAGCCGCTCACCCAGACCCTGGACTCGGTCAGGGCCGAACTGACGGGCGGTACCGTCCTGGTGGCCCGCCTCGGTGACGAAGTCGTGGCGTCGGTGCGGGGCACGGCCAGCCCGGACGGCACCGCCCGGATCACCAAGCTCATCGTGCACCCGCGCATGCAGCGCCACGGTCTGGGCGGCCGGCTGCTGGCCGCCGTGGAGTCCGCGCTCGGCGCGGCGGGCCCGGCCACGCGCTTCGAGCTGCGCACCGGCCACCGCAGCGAACACAACCTGCGGCTGTACCGCAAGCACGGCTACACGGCGGTCTCCACCCAGCGGGTGGACGAGCGGCTGACCCTGGTGACGCTCGCCAAGGACGCCGACGCCAACGGTGCCACGGGCGCAGAGGCGGCCGCGTTCGCGGCTAGCGCGTAGCGGACCGCGCCCGGCGCAGCCAGAACAGCGCGGAGACGGGCAGGAGCACCGGGATGAACAGGTACTCCATCCCGTAGTCGGACCAGACGGTGGAGTCCGCGAACGCCGAGGGCTCCACCAGCGTCCAGGTCCCCACCGCGAGGACGCCCACGAGTTCGGCCGCGCAGCACACCAGCGCGGCCTTGCGCGCCGTGTCCCCGCCGCGCACCAGCGAGTACGTGATGAACCCGTAGACGACGCCCGCGACGGCCGAGAGCGTGTACGCGAGGGGGGCCTTGCCGAAGTCCGTCGCGATCTGGAAGACCGAGCGCGACACCGCGCCCACCACCATCACGCCGTACAGCCACACCAGCAGCGTGCCCGGACCGCTGGTCAGCCGCCGCGACCCGCCGCCCGCCCCGTCGTTCTTCCCGGGGTTGTCAGCATTCCCAGCGTTGTCGGTGTTGTCGGTGTTCTCGGTGTTCTCGGTGTCCTCTGAGATGGCGCTCACCTCAGCCTCCCCAGATGTCGTAGAGCCGTACTTCGAGCACGGCGAGGACCACGCCGCCCGCCGCCGCGGTGACCGAACCCCAGCGCGTCCGCTCCGCCAGCGACATGAAGCCGGCCGCCGGCACACACGCGAAGGCCCCGATCAGATACGCGACGAAGATCGTCGTGCCCTGCTCCGCCTGCTGCCCGCGCGCCAGCTGCACGATCCCGACGACCAACTGCGCCAGCGCGAGGACCGAGACCACGGCCATGCCGATGAAGTGCCAGTCCTTGGTCGGCTGGTCCCGCGAGGCGGCGAAGCCGCACCACACGGCGAGCGCGAGCGCGGCGATCCCCGTCACCAGGGTCAGGGCAGAGAGCATGCGCCGACTTTATTACGGCGCGCCGTGCCCACCGCGCCCGGCCCCGGAGCGCCCGCCGGGAGCACGCGCGGCGGACCGGGCGGGCGGCACGGCCACCGTGGCGTTGACCACAGCACACCCGGACACGCACTGCGTGCGGACATCGTGGCGCGGGACCCGTCGGCCGTGGCAGCACTGGTCACGGAGGCGGGCACGGAGGCCCGCACCGGCGCCCGAGCGCCGCCGGCGGCCTGTCCAGCGCTGTCCGGTATACGGACAGCGCGCGCCACGGCACTCCTCATCTCTGCTTTACTTGCCCGCATGACCACGACGAGCAGCCGCACCCTTGCGACCGAGGCGACGATGACGCCCGGTGCTCGTTGTATGTGTCGAATGTGCGCCTTCTGAGGGCCCCCGCACCAGCCGCACCCGCGCCCCGAAGCGAGTGCCCGCGCGCCCCGTCCGCAGGGAGTGACTCCGCCAGGAGAAGCCAGCCGCCCCCGTGACCGGGCCCGCCCCCGCGCACAGCGTCTCCGTACTGCACCGGTACCGCTCCCCGGAGCGAGAGCCTGCCGCGCCCGGGAACCCCGCACGTTCCGAGATGTATGCCCCGTGCCCGGCACCACCCGTGCCGCGCACTCGACAGTGACGGAAACCCACGTGATCACCACCCAGGGCCTCACCAAGGTCTACCGCTCGCGCGGCCGCGAGGTCACCGCTCTCGACGGCGTCGATCTGCACGTGCGCGAAGGTGAGGTGTACGGCGTCATCGGCCAGTCCGGCGCCGGCAAGTCCTCGCTGATCCGCTGCGTGAACCTGCTGGAGCGTCCCACCTCCGGCACCGTGACGGTGGCCGGCCAGGACCTCACCGCCCTCGCCGGGCGCGGACCGCGCGCCGGCAAGGAGCTGCGCGAGGCGCGCAGCCGCATCGGCATGGTCTTCCAGCACTTCAACCTGCTCTCCTCGCGCACCGTCCAGGACAACATCGAGCTGCCGCTCGAAATCCTCGGCGCGTCGGGGAAGGAACGTTCCGCCAAGGCGCTGGGCCTGCTCGACCTCGTCGGCCTCGCCGACAAGGCGAAGTCCTACCCGGCCCAGCTCTCCGGCGGCCAGAAGCAGCGCGTCGGCATCGCTCGCGCCCTCGCCGGCGACCCCAAGGTGCTCCTCTCCGACGAGGCGACCAGCGCCCTGGACCCGGAGACCACCCGCTCCATCCTCCAGCTGCTGCGCGACCTCAACCGGCAGCTCGGCCTGACCGTCCTGCTCATCACGCACGAGATGGACGTCGTCAAGAGCGTCTGCGACTCCGCCGCCCTGATGGAGCGCGGCCGCATCGTCGAGTCCGGCACCGTCGGCGAACTGCTCGCGACGCCCGGCTCGGAGCTGGCCGCCGCGCTCTTCCCGGTCAGCGGCTCCGCCTCCGGCGCCGACCGCACCGTCATCGACGTCACCTTCCACGGGGAGTCGGCGACCCGGCCGGTCATCTCGCAGCTCTCCCGCACCTACAACATCGACATCTCGATCCTCGGCGCCGCGATGGACACCGTCGCGGGCCGCCAGGTCGGCCGCATGCGCATCGAACTGCCCGGCCGCTATGACGAGAACGTCGTCCCGATCGGCTTCCTGCGCGAACAGGGGCTCCAGGTCGAGATCGTCAAGGACGGGGCCCGCGAGGACCGCACGTCCATAACCCTGAAGGAAGGTGTCACCAAGTGACCTGGTCGGAGATGCAGCCCCTGCTGTCGCAGGCCTGTTGGGACACCTTCTACATGGTCGGCTGGTCCACGCTGATCGCCGTCGTCGCCGGACTGCCGCTCGGCGTCCTGCTGGTCCTCACCGACCGCGGCGGCCTGCTCCAGAGCGTCGTGGCGAACAAGGTCATCGGGCAGGTCGTGAACATCGTCCGCTCGATGCCCTTCATCATCCTGATGGTCGCCCTGATGACCTTCACCCGCTGGGTCGTCGGCACCACCATCGGCCGCGAGGCCGCCATCGTGCCGCTCGCCGTCGGCGCCGTCCCCTTCTTCGCGCGGCTCGTGGAGACCTCCGTACGCGAGGTGGACGGCGGACTCGTCGAGGCCGTGCAGGCGATGGGCGGCAACACCTGGACCGTCGTCCGCAAGGCCCTCGTCCCCGAGTCGCTGCCCTCGCTCATCTCGGCGACCACCACGACGATCGTCGCCATCATCGGCTACTCCGCGATGGCCGGCACGGTCGGCGCGGGCGGCCTCGGCGACCTCGCCATCCGCTACGGCTACCAGCGGTTCGAGACCGCGATGATGTGGATCATCGTGGCGGTCCTCGCGGTCGCCATCGCTCTCATCCAGTTCGCCGGTGACAGCGGGGCCCGCGTCCTGCACCGCCGCGCGGGCAAGGGCGGCGAACCGCTCCGCTTCCGTGCCCTCGGTGGCTTCCTGCCCGGCGGCCCGGCCGCGGCCAAGTCCGCCACGGGAACCGCCAAGACTCGCTGACACCGCCCCTGGCGCCCACCCCGCTCCCCGCCCCACCCGGCGGGTCGCACCACCCATGGAGAAAGGCACTTTTCGTGCGTAACACCACCAAGATCACCGCAGCTGTCCTCGCCACCGGCGCCCTCACCCTGGGCCTGACCGCCTGCGGCTCCGACAAGGGCGACACCAAGGCCAAGGCCTCCGACCCGCTCGTCGTCGCCGCCACCCCCGTGCCGCACGCCGAGATCCTCAAGTACGTCAAGGACCACCTGGCGAAGAAGGCCGGCCTCAACCTCGAGGTCAAGGAGTTCACCGACTACGTCACGCCGAACACGGCGACCGAGGACGGGTCCGTGGACGCCAACTACTTCCAGACCCAGCCCTACCTGGAAGACTTCAACGAGAAGAAGGGCACGCACCTCAAGTCCGTCGCCACGGTCCACCTCGAGCCGCTCGGCCTCTACTCCGAGAAGGCCAAGAAGACCGCGGAGCTGAAGAAGGGCGCCACCATCGCCCTGCCCAACGACGCCGACAACGAGAGCCGCGCCCTGCGCTTCCTCGCCGCCAGCGGCGTCATCACGCTCAAGAAGGGCTCCGAGAGCGACGCCACCCCGCAGGACGTCGCCAAGAACCCGAAGAACGTCCAGTTCAAGGAGGTCGAGGCGGCCCAGACGCCCCGCTCCCTCCAGGACGTCGACGCCGCGGTGATCAACGGCAACTACGCCATCGGCGCCGGCCTCAAGCCCGCCAAGGACGCCCTCGCCCTGGAGTCCACGGAGAACAACGCGTACAACAACGTGCTCGCCGTGACCGAGGGCAACGAGGACGACCCGCGCGTCAAGAAGCTCGCGAAGCTGCTCACCTCTCCCGAGGTGAAGAAGTTCATCGAGGACAAGTACGCGGGCTCCGTCCTGCCGTCCTTCTGAGCCGCACCGCACCGTCCCGGCCGACGCGCCGTCCATGGGGGCCCCTCCCGGCAACGGGGGCGGCCCCCATGTGCAGTTACGTGCCTGCATGCTGCATGCTGGGCACTTCACCCGGCGCCGGTGCGACCTTGTGCGGGCGGCCACGAAGGTTACGGAGCGGCGTATGACGAACACCTTCCCCGACATCTCCATCAGTACGGAGCGACTGGTGCTGCGTCCGCTCGAAGACGACGACGCCCCCGCCCTCGCCGAGATGATGAACGACGAACTCGTCGCCGCCTGGACCTCCGTGCCCCAGCCCTTCACCGAGGACGGCGCACGCACCTGGATCACCCGCTACGCCCCCGAGGAGCGCGCCGCCGGCACCGGACTCGACCTCGCCGTCACCGAGTTCCTCACCCAGCGCCTCGTCGGCGTCGTCCAGCTGACCAAGACCAACTGGCACGTCCGCTCCACCGAACTCTCCTACATCATCGCCCCCTGGGCCCGCGGTGAGGGCTACGCATCCGAAGCCGCGCTCGCCATGGCCCAGTGGCTCTTCCGCGACCAGGGCATGGAGCGCATCGAACTGCGCACCGCCGCCGACAACACCGCCTCCCAGCAGGTCGCCCAGAAGATCGGCTGCATCAGCGAGGGCGTCCTGCGGGGCGCCTGCATAGCGCGTACGCGCACCGAGGACGGAGCCCTGACCGACGTCCGCACCGACTTCATCGTGTGGAGCCTGCTGCCCGAGGACATCGAGGGCGTCACCGAGCAGCTCGCCGAGGCCGGGGGATTCACCGCCTTCTCGGACTGGAACTGACCGCTCGCGCGGCCCCCGGACCCAGCGGGTACGCTCTCGGTGCCCCGCCCGGCCCCGCACCGCCCGGCGGTTCCCCCGACCCGTGTCCACGCACGACCCGTGTACGCACCCGAGCCCACCTGGGAGACTGACGACGATGGCCGACCGGGTCACGGTGATCGGCTGGGACGGCTCCGCGCCGACCGCGGCGGCCCGCTCCGCGCTCGCCGCGGCCACGCTCGTGGCCGGCGCCGCCCACCACCTGGCGCTCCCCGAGGTACCCGAGCGCGCCGAGCGCATCCGCCTCGGCAGCGTCTCCCTCGCCGCCCGCCGTATCGCCGGACACCGCGGCACCGCCGTGGTCCTCGCCGACGGCGATCCCGGCTTCTTCGGCGTCGTGCGCACTCTGCGCGCCCCGCAGTACGGCCTCGAGGTGGAGGTCGTGCCCGCCGTCTCCTCCGTCGCCCAGGCCTTCGCCCGCGCCGGCATGCCCTGGGACGACGCCCAGGTCACCGTCGCCCACCGCCGCACCCTGCGCCGCGCCGTCAACGTCTGCCGCGCCCACACCAAGGTCGCCGTCCTCACCTCGCCCGGCGCCGGCCCCGCCGAGCTCGGTCTGCTGCTCGACGGCGTCCACCGCACCTTCGTCATCTGCGAGGAGCTCGGCACCGAGCGCGAGCAGGTCACCGTCGTCACCTCCGACAAGGCCGCCGACCACACCTGGCGCGACCCGAACGTCGTCATCGTCATCGGCGGCCCGGTCGCCGCCCGCGCCCCGGAGAGCGGCGCGCCCCCCGGGACCGAGGCCGGCGGCGGCTGGCTGGCCGGCGGCGACCCCGACGCGGGGCCCCGCGGCTGGGCCCTGCCCGCCACCGCCTACGCCGGCCCCCTCGGCGAGGGCGAGAGCGAGCAGCTGCGCGCGGCCCAACTCGCCCGCCTGGGACCGCGGACCGGCGACCTCGTGTGGGACATCGGCTGCGGCAGCGGCGCGTTCACCGCGGAGGCGGGCCGCTTCGGCGCGGCCGTCATCGCCGTCGACCGCGACGCCGACGCCTGCGCCCGCACCCTCGCGACCGCCCGCCGCTTCGGCGTCCAGGCCCAGCTCGTGCACGGCACCGCGCCGCACGCCCTGGAGGACCTGCCCGAACCCGACGTCGTCCGGGTGGGCGGCGGGGGAGCGGCGGTCGTCTCGGCCGTCGCCGACCGGCGGCCCGCACGCATCGTCACGCACGCCGCGACCCGCGACGCGGCCGAACTCATCGGCCGGGACCTGACGGAGCACGGCTACGACGTCGAGTGCGCCCTGCTGCAATCCGTCGAACTGGACACACGCGCCTGGACGGAGAAGGAGCGGACCGTGGGGTTCCTGCTCTCGGGGCGGCTGCGGGAGCGCCACCCATGACCCGGTCGGCCCAACGCGCGCGGTAGGCTGGCCGATCGTTGTACCGCACCTGGACGTGCACCGATGCGTCGGTCAATGTCCCGGAAACGCACCACTTTTGGAGCGCGTGTGGTACGGCGGCGACCGGGGGACGCGCAACGTGGCGCAGTCCACAGAAGGCGGTGGCCGAACCAGGTGCCACGGGCCCCGTCCGGCCGGGACAATACCCGTGGTCCGGAGCGGTTCGTGCCGCGCGGCGCGCGCGCTCGTTCTTCATGACGACATGAAGAGCGGACGACGTGTGCCACTCCGGTCAGCGGCTTGCATGCAGGGGCTCGTATCTCCGGCGGTCGGCCGGGAGCGGCCAGGAAGTTCTCATCGAATGGGCGAGGGGTAGGCATGACCGACACCGGTCAGGTTCCGGGCGAAGGGCTGCCGGAGAACGCAGGCGCGGTGGGACAGCCGGGCGCTCCCGCGCCGGGGGCCTACACCTACCTCGATCCCGCCGACGCCGTCGTCGAGGACGACGAGATGCTCCTCATGCCCGGCTCCCAGGGCGCGTGGGGCGAGCCGCCGCAGGCGGCGATGCCCGCGCAGCAGCAGTACACCCAGGAGTACCCGCAGCCGGCAGCCGTCCACGAGCCGGGACCGCACGAGATGGCCGGCCGCGACAGCGGCCACCACGACCTGGGCCCGATGCAGGTGCCCGGCCAGACGCAGGGCGGCCAGGGGGGCGCCCGCCGCCCGCTGCACATGGGCCCGCCCACCCCCGACGCCGGCGCCGGCCCCGTGCGGTCGCTGGCCGACCGCGGCCCGGCGCAGAGCCCGCCGCACCCGATGCCGGTCCGGCACCCGGGCCCGCCCACCACCGGCCCGGAGTACCTCGACATCCCGCCGCAGGGCGGCGCCCCGTGGCAGCCGGCCGGGGCACCCGCGCAGGCTGCGGGGGAACCTTTCCCCGCTGAGCAGGCCCCGCAGTTCCCGCATCCGCAGCAGGGGGCCGCCGCCCAGGAGTTCGCGCCCCAGGCCGCGCCGGCGCCGGTCGCCGCGTACGCGGGGCACGCCGACGGGTCCGGCCAGTACGCCGTGGACGAGCCGGGGCCGTACGACTTCCCGCAGCAGCCCGAGCCGGAGCAGCCGCTCGGCCAGTTCGTGCCGGTCGAGGGCACGGTGCCCACGACGCCGCACCTGGCGCCGACGCCGCCGCGGCCCATGGCGGTGCCGCCGCTGCCCGAGCCGGAGCCCGCCGAGGCGCCGGCGGCGACCGAGCAGGCGGCGGAGCAGGAGCAGCCCGCCGCGCAGCCGGCGTTCGCCGAGGAGCAGCCCGCGTACGCCGAGGAGCAGCCCGCCGCGGAGCCGGTGGCCGCCGCTGAACCGGAGCAGCCCTTCGCTCAGCCGGAGCCCGAGCCCTACGCGGAGCCGGTCCCTGCGGCCGAGCCGCTGGCCGCCGCGCAGCCGGAGCCGGGGTCCGTCCCGGAACCGGTGCCGGCTGCGGAGCCCATGACCGAGCAGCCGACCGAGCAGCCGCTCGCACCGCACGCCGGATTGCCCGCCGAACCGGTCACCGAGCCGGTCGCCGAGAGCGTCCCTGAGCCCGTCGCGACAGAGCCCGTCGTCGCTGAGCCGGTCGCCGCCGAGCCCGTCGTCGCCGAGCCCGTCGCCGCGGCGGCCCCCGCCGAGCCCCTGCCCGTCGAGGAGCCGGCGCAGGCGCTGCCGCCCGTCGACGGACCGGCGCCCGAGGCCCCCACCGCCGAGGAGCCGGCCGAGGCCCTGGCCGCCGTGCCCGCGCCCCGGGACGGTGGCCCCGACGAGACGCCCGCGCCCGAGGCGGCCGAGCCGTTCGAGGCCGAGGAACCCGAGCTGATCGAGGTCGCCCCCGAGCCCGGCCACCAGCCGGTGCAGCCGCAGGCAGCGGCACCGGACGCCGAGCCGGTGCCGGCCGCGGGCCCCGACCCGGGTGTGGCCGCCGCCTCCGGATACGAGGACGCCGAGCGCGACGCGGTCCTGCGCGTCATGCGCGAGCGCCGCGACATCCGCAACGGCTTCCGCTCCGACCCCATCCCGCACGAGGTGCTGCTGCGCGTCCTGGAGGCCGCGCACACGGCCCCGTCCGTGGGCCACTCCCAGCCCTGGGACTTCGTCGTGATCCGCTCCGCGGAGACCCGGCGCACCATGCACGAACTGGCCATGCGCCAGAAGGACGCCTACGCCAAGTCCCTGCCCAAGGGCCGCGCGAAGCAGTTCAAGGAACTGAAGATCGAGGCCATCCTCGACACCCCGGTCAACATCGTCGTCACCGCCGACCCGACCCGCGGCGGCCGCCACACCCTGGGCCGGCACACCCAGCCGCAGATGGCCCCGTACTCCTCCGCGCTCGCGGTGGAGAACCTCTGGCTCGCCGCCCGCGCCGAGGGCCTCGGCGTCGGCTGGGTCTCGTTCTTCGACGAGCGCGAGATGGTCCGCACGCTGGGCCTGCCCGAGCACCTGGAAGTCGTCGCGTACCTGTGCGTGGGCTACGTCGACGAGTTCCCCGAGGAGCCCGAGCTGATGCAGGCGGGCTGGTCCAAGCGGCGCCCGCTCTCCTGGGTCGTGCACGAGGAGACGTACGGCCGCCGCGCGCTGCCCGGCGAGGACCCGCACGACCTGCTCGCCGAGACCGTCTCCAACATCCGCCCGCTGGACGCCAAGGCGCTCGGCGAGGCGTGGGAGCGGCAGAAGCGGATGACCAAGCCCGCGGGCGCGCTCGGCATGCTGGAGATCATCTCCGCGCAGCTCTCCGGCCTGTCCCGGATGTGCCCGCCGCCGATCCCGGAGCCCGCGGCCGTCGCGATCTTCGCCGGCGACCACGGTGTGCACGCCCAGGGCGTCACCCCGTGGCCGCAGGAGGTGACCGGCCAGATGGTCGCGAACTTCCTGGGCGGCGGCGCGGTCTGCAACGCGTTCGCGAACCAGGTCGGCGCCGAGGTCTGCGTCATCGACGTGGGCGTGGCCTCCGAACTCCCGGCCACACCCGGCCTGTTGCCCCGCAAGGTCCGCGCGGGCACCGCCGACATGACGACCGGCCCCGCCCTGACCCGCGACGAGGTCAAGGCGGCCGTCGAGGTCGGCATCGAGACGGCCCGCGACCTCGTGGCGGCCGGGAACAAGGCGCTGCTCACCGGCGAGATGGGCATCGCCAACACCACCGCGTCCGCCGCGCTGATCTCCGTCTACACCGACGCCGACCCCGCCGAGGTCACCGGACGCGGCACCGGCATCAACGACGAGACGCACGCCCGCAAGGTGGAGGTCGTCCGCCGGGCCCTGGAACTGCACCAGCCCGACCCGGCCGACCCGATCGGCGTCCTCGCGGCCGTCGGCGGCCTGGAGCACGCGGCGCTGGTCGGCCTGCTCCTGGGCGGTGCCTCGCTGCGCACACCGGTCATCCTGGACGGCGTCAGCGCCGGCGCCGCCGCCCTGGTGGCCCGCGCCGTCGCCCCCGAGGTGCTGGCCGCCTGCATCGCGGGCCACCGCAGCGCCGAGCCGGGCCACGTCGCCGCGCTCAACAAGCTCGGCCTGCGCCCCCTGGTCGACCTGGACCTGCGGCTCGGGGAGGGCACCGGCGCCCTGCTCGCGCTGCCGATCGTGCAGAGCGCGGCCCGCGCGATGCACGAGGTCGCGACGTTCGACTCAGCGGGCGTCACGGAGAAGTGACCCGCAGCACGTGAAGGGGACGCCCGTCCGCGCCCGCTGTGGGCAGGCGTCCCGCATGGCAGGACGGGTGGGCACAGCACGTCAGCGCCGGGCAACTGTTCCAGGTGGCCAGGCCATAAGCTGACGTCACCCGAACTCGCACGTCACAGGGCTCCAACGACGCAGCCCAAGAGCCCAGCCGCCAGGAGCCGAACAGACATGCCCCCCGCTCAGCATCCCGCGTACCCCGTAGGACTCCGCCTCACCGGCCGCAAGACGGTCGTCATCGGCGGCGGCCAGGTCGCCCAGCGCCGCCTCCCCGCGCTGATCGCGGCCGGCGCGGACCTCACCCTGATCTCCCCCTCGGCGACCCCGTCCGTGGAGGCCATGGCGGACGCGGGTGAACTGACCTGGCTCAAGCGCCCCTACGAGCGGGGCGACCTCGACGGCGCCTGGTACGTGCTGATCGCCACCGGCGACCGCGCCGCGAACGAGCAGGCATCGGCCGAGGCGGAAGCGGCCCGCGTCTGGTGCGTACGCTCCGACGACGCCGAGGCGGCGACCGCCTGGACCCCGGCGACCGGGCGCACCGAGGGCGTGACCGTCGCCGTGCTCTCCGCCGAGGCCGCCGACCGCGACCCGCACCGCACCGCCGCCGTCCGCGACGCCCTCGTGGAGGCCCTGCGCGACGGCACCGTCACCGCCGAGCGGACCCGCACCCCGGGCGTCGCCCTGGTCGGCGGCGGCCCCGGCGACCCGGACCTGATCACGGTGCGCGGCCGCCGCCTGCTCGCCGAGGCCGACGTCGTCATCGCCGACCGCCTCGGCCCGCGCGACCTGCTGGACGAGCTGCCGCCGCACGTCGAGGTGATCGACGCCGCGAAGATCCCCTACGGCCGCTTCATGGCGCAGGAGGCGATCAACAACGCGCTGATCGACCACGCCAAGCAGGGCAAGGCCGTCGTCCGGCTCAAGGGCGGCGACCCGTTCGTCTTCGGACGCGGCATGGAAGAGGCCCAGGCGCTGGCCGCCGAGGGCATCCCGGTCACCGTCGTCCCCGGCATCTCCAGCTCGATCTCGGTACCGGGCGCGGCCGGCATCCCGGTCACCCACCGCGGCGTCGCCCACGAGTTCACCGTGGTCAGCGGCCATGTCGCGCCGGACGACGAGCGTTCCCTGGTCGACTGGGCGGCGCTCGCCCGGCTGACCGGCACCCTCGTGATCCTGATGGGCGTCGACAAGATCGGGAAGATCGCCGCGGCGCTCGTCGCGCACGGCAAGGCCCCCGACACCCCCGTCGCGCTGGTCCAGGAGGGCACCACCGCCGCCCAGCGCCGGGTCGACGCGACGCTCGCGACGGTCGGCGAGCGGGTCACGGCCGAGGGCGTGAAGCCGCCGGCCGTCATCGTCATCGGCCCCGTGGTGCACGAGAGCCCCACCCGCGACCAGCGCTGAGCACGCGCGCCGCTCCACCGTTGGCACCACTCCCAGGACAAGGCAGTATCGACCCGTGGCTGAACCCCAAGGTCTCCTCACCATCGAGGACCCCGACGACCCCCGCCTGCGCGACTACACGGGCCTGACCGACGTCGAGCTGCGCCGCAAGCGGGAACCGGCCGAGGGCCTGTTCATCGCCGAGGGCGAGAAGGTGATCCGGCGCGCCAGGCTGGCCGGCTACGAGATGCGCTCGATGCTGCTCTCCGCGAAGTGGGTCGACACCATGCGCGACGTCATCGACGAGGTCCCGGCCCCGGTCTACGCCGTCGCCCCGGACCTCGCCGAACAGGTCACGGGCTACCACGTGCACCGCGGCGCCCTCGCCTCCATGCAGCGCAAGCCGCTGCCGACCGCCGACGACCTGCTCACCACCGCCCGCCGCATCGTGGTGCTGGAGTCGGTCAACGACCACACCAACATCGGCGCGATCTTCCGCTCGGCCGCCGCCCTCGGCATGGACGCGGTCCTGCTCTCGCCCGACTGCGCCGACCCGCTCTACCGCCGCTCGGTGAAGGTCTCCATGGGCGCGGTCTTCTCCGTGCCCTACGCCCGCCTGGAATCCTGGCCGAAGTCGCTGCAGACGGTCCGCGAGGCGGGCTTCGGTTTGCTCGCGCTGACCCCCGCCGCGAAGGCCCGCTCCCTGGACGAGGTGGCCCCGCACCGCATGGACCGCGTCGCCCTGCTCCTGGGCGCGGAGGGCGAGGGCCTGTCGACCAAGGCCCTGATGGCGGCCGACGAATGGGTCCGCATCCCGATGGCCCACGGAGTCGACTCGCTCAACGTGGGCGCGGCGGCCGCGGTCGCCTTCTACGCCGTGGCGACGGGCCGCCCCGGACTCTGAGCCGGTCCGCCCGTCACAGACTCTGCGCCGCGGCGATCACCAGCGCCACGAGCAGCGTCACCACCACGAACACGAAAAGACGCTGCCGCAGCAGCCGCGGATTGGCGGGCCGCAGCTTCTTGCCCGACCCCGTCCCGTTCGTCCGCGGTGCCGGACGCCCGGCACCACTGCGCGGAGCCGGCCGGTTCCCCGACCGGGACGTGGTCGAGCGCGGCCCCGACCCGCCGCCGGTCCGCCCGCCGCCCGTGCGCCCGCCGCCGGTGCGCGACGCGGGCGGCCCCGGCTGCGTACGCCGCTGGGTGCTGCGCTGGGTGCGCTGCTCCGCGTAGCTCTCCGCGAGCCGGCCCGTCGGACGGTCCGCCTCGGAACGCGGCGCCGGCGGCCGGGCCTCGCCCAGGCCCTGCGCCTCGCGGGCCGCGATCTCCTTCAGCCGCAGCGACAGCTGGAGCGTGCTCGGCCGCTCCTCGGGGTCCTTGGCGAGGCAGGCGCGCAGCAGCGGTGCGAGTGCGTCCGGCACGCCGTGCAGCTGCGCCTCCTCGTGCACCACCCGGTAGAGCATGACCTCGGAGCTGCCGTGCCCGAAGGGTGAGTCGCCCGTGGCCGTATAGGCGAGGGTGGCCCCGAGCGAGAACACGTCGGTGGCCGGGGTGACGGCCGCGCCGCGCACCTGCTCCGGCGCGAGGAAGCCGGGGGAGCCGACCGCGGTCCCGACGTGGGTCAGCGTCGAGGCGCCGGTGGCCCAGGCGATACCGAAGTCGATGATCCGCGGCCCCTTCGGGGAGAGCAGGATGTTCGACGGCTTGAGGTCCCGGTGGACGACCCCCGCCTCGTGCACGGCGACGAGTCCCTCGGACAGGGCGGCGCCGACGGCCGCCACGTCGGAGGCGGCCAGCGGCCCCTCCTCGGCGACCTTGTCGTGCAGCGAGGGACCGGGCACGTACTGCGTCGCGAACCACGGCCGGTCCGCCTCCAGGTCCGCGGCGACCAGGCGCGCGGTGCAGCCGCCCCGGATCCGGCGCGCGGCGGAGACCTCGCGCGCGAACCGCGAGCGGAACTCCTGATCCTCCGCCAGATCCGGCCGGATCACCTTGAGTGCGACCCGCTGCCCGCGCCGGTCGGAGCCCAGGTAGACGACGCCCATCCCGCCCGCGCCGAGCCGTCTGTGGAGCCTGAACGAGCCGACGACGCGCGGGTCCTCGCGCCTGAGGCGCATCATCGCCATGTTCATCCCCGCTGCTGCCCGGTCTCGTCTGACGAGCGACAGCTTACGTTTACGTGGCCGACTGTGCGCTCAGGCCGCGCCCTCGCACCGAATCGGATTGCCGTTCTCCGGCATGGGAGGTGAAAGTCGGTCAGAGAGCAGGGCCACAAAGCGTCTTGCCGGTGCCGGGACCGCCAATCCCGTTACGGGCGACGGAATTTGGCTCCCCGGAGACCGGCCGGGCCGGGCGGGCCGCACGGAGCGCACAGCCACCCCGTGCGGGCGCGACCAGGGCCGGCCGCGGAAGTGAGGGAAGTCACCCCGCGCGCGGGCGGGAGGCCCCCTGGGGGAAGACCCCGAGACGCCGGGGCTCATCTCCACCCAGGGGAGTACGCGGCGGGGGAGCGGTCATCCTCCGGGAGGCCCGGCAATCGGTACGAGGGCATGACGCCCCCGGCGGCCGCCGCCCATAGATTTGAGGTCAAGCGGCGGGTACAGCACTCGTCCCCCGAGGTCAGGTACCCGCCGCTGCCCGTACTTCACGAACTCGACCGGGAGAGGACCATGGCGGACACGACACCGCGGACGACAGCGTTCCGCAGCACGTGGGCCCGCAGGACTGTCACGTTCGGCAGTTCCGCGACCGGCCGCCGGCATCCGCTGGTGGCCACGGCCATGGTCCTTCCTCTCGCTGCCCTGCTCGTCGTCGTCTTCGGCGGCTGGGACGCGATGGTCACGCAAGCGTCGTCCGTGGGCGTGATGCTGGGGCGCTGAGCGGCGCCTCCAGGCCCGGATGAGCGGTCCGGGCTGGTCCATCCGACCAGGAAACCCCGTGGGGACGGGGGTGCGGCGGACGGCACAGATGCCGCGTGCAGCTGGGGAGCTGCACGCGGCATTGCCATGTGCCCACCCCGGCACCGGACGAGCCCGTCGCCGCGGCCCGTACGCTCACGGGCGTGACCACGTCCCTCGCCCCCGCGCTCCGCGCAGCGGTCCGCGGCGCGTCCCACCCGGGCGCCTGCGACGGCTGCACCGCGCAGACGCTCGCGGACCGGCCCGACGCCACCGTCGTCCGGCACGGCGCCGCGGTCGCCAAAGCGCACGCCCCGGACACCGACGCGGCCGCGCTGCGGTCGCGTCTCGCCGTGGCCGCCGCCCCCGCGCTCGCCGGGATCCTCCTGCCGCCCCTGCGTCCCGAGGCGGCGCCCCTGCACGGCCGGCTCGTCACCTTCTGGCCGTACGGCACCCCGGTCGACCCCGAGCACCCGGAAGACGCCCCCTGGGAAGCCGCCGCCACGCTCCTGGCCCGCCTGCACACCACGCCGCCCGCCTCGCTCGCGGCGGGCCCGCTCCCGCCGATGCGCGGGCCCCTCAAGGCGGCCCGCGCCCTGGCCAGGCTGCGCGCGAGCGCCCCCGGCCACCCCGCCGCCTGCCCCGTCCGGCGGGCGTGGGCCACGCTCCCGCCGTGGGCCCGCGCCGAAGCCCCCTGCGACCACGCCCGCGCCCTGTGCCACGGCGACCTGCACCTCGGGCAGCTGGTCCGCAGCCCGGCCGGCTCCGGCCGCTGGCTCCTCATCGACATCGACGACCTCGGTCTCGGCGACCCGGCCTGGGACCTGGCCCGCCCGGCCGCCTGGTTCGCCTGCGGCCTGCTCGCCCCCGACGACTGGACCCGCTTCCTCACCGCGTACCGGCGGGCGGGCGGCGCCCCGCGGCTGAGCGCCCCGGACCCCTGGCCCGCCCTGGACGTCCCGGCCCGCGCCCTGACCGTGCAGACCGCCGCCCTCGCCGTCGCCAAGGCCACCGAGGCGGGCCGGCCCCTCGACGAGGTGGAGGTGGCCGTCGTCGACGCCTGCGACCGAATGGCGGGCATACCGGCCCAGTTGGGCCCCACCGCCGCCAAGTAGGGTGCGCAGGACGGAAGCCGGGAAGTGTTCCGGCGAAGCAGTACCGAACGGCGAGGAGTTGATCCGATCATGCAGTGCCCCAAGTGCCACGCACCGATGCACACGTACAACCGCAATGGCGTCCAGATCGAGCAGTGCAGCGGCTGCCGCGGGATCTTCCTCGACTACGGGGAGCTGGAGTCGCTGACCCGCCTGGAGTCGCAGTGGCAGCAGCAGGCCCCGCCGCCGCCGGCCCCGCAGGCCTACCCCGCCGCCCCCGCCCCGGCCTGGGGCGCGCCGCACCACGGCGGTCACCATGGTGGTCACCACGGTCACCACAACCGGGGTTTCGGCCGGATGCTCTTCTCGTCCTGAGCCGGCGGCGCCCGCGCCGCCGCGGGCACGAAGAAGCCCCGGTCCGAGGACCGGGGCTTCTTGGCTGTGCGCGATACTGGGATTGAACCAGTGACCTCTTCCGTGTCAGGGAAGCGCTCTCCCGCTGAGCTAATCGCGCGGGAACGGGCCAGACTCTATCAGGCGCCGCGAGGGGTGCTGCCGGGTACTGCGTGGTGCCGCGTGCGCGATACTGGGATTGAACCAGTGACCTCTTCCGTGTCAGGGAAGCGCTCTCCCGCTGAGCTAATCGCGCGGGGGTGGATGGCATACGGACCGGAATCCGAAGATCCAGTGCGCGATACTGGGATTGAACCAGTGACCTCTTCCGTGTCAGGGAAGCGCTCTCCCGCTGAGCTAATCGCGCATGGAGGTGGAGACGGGATTTGAACCCGTGTAGACGGCTTTGCAGGCCGTTGCCTCGCCTCTCGGCCACTCCACCAGGAGCGTAGGGGTTCGGGAAGATCCCCCACTTCGAGCGAACGACCGGGTTCGAACCGGCGACCTCAACCTTGGCAAGGTTGCGCTCTACCAACTGAGCTACGTTCGCGTGTCATTCCGGACCGCTTGCGCGTCCCGGCGACGTGTTGAACTCTAGCGGATTCCCGGGCCAGCACAAAAACGCGTTTGCGCAGCGTGCTGAGGTGCGACCGGCGGAGCGACGCCGCCGCCTCCACCCCAGGTCACCGCCGCGTCACCCGCCCTAGACTCGACCATGTGCTCGACTTCCCGCCTCTCGCCCGCTTCGGTGAACTCCTCGCGACCGATCTGCGCGACGTGACCAGCGACCCCACCGCCCTGGACACCACCGGCTTCTGGGCGGTCGCCGCCGACTTCGAGGGGCGCCTGGTCTGCGCCCGCTTCGGCCGCGTACGCCGGGAGCCGGTGCCCGCCCCGCGCCCCGGGGCCTGGCACGCACCGGCGCCGGGGGACTGGACGTCCTCGCTCGACCACGCCGCGTACACCGCGGGCGTCCGCCGCATCCGCGCGCACATCGCGGCCGGCGAGGTCTACCAGGCCAACCTCTGCCGCGTCCTGTCCGCGCCGGTGCCGGCCGGCGCGGACGTCGACGCGCTCACCTCGCTGCTCGCCCGCGGGAACCCGGCGCCGTACGCGGCCACCGTCCGGCTGCCCGGCCACGGCGTGGAGATCGCGACGGCCTCGCCCGAGCTGTTCCTGCGCCGCCGCGGCACTCTCGTCGAATCGGGACCCATCAAGGGCACCGGACGCACCGAGGCGGACCTCCTGGAGAAGGACCACACCGAGAACGTGATGATCGTGGACCTGGTCCGCAACGATCTGGGCCGCGTCTGCGCGACCGGCACCGTGACCGTCCCCGACCTGTGCGTCGTCGAGAAACACCCCGGTCTCGTCCACCTCGTCTCGCTCGTCCGCGGTGAACTGCGCGCCGGCGCCGGCTGGAGCGAGCTGTTCGACGCCTGCTTCCCGCCCGGGTCCGTGACCGGGGCGCCGAAGTCCAGCGCCCTGCGCGTCATCGGCGCGCTGGAGACGGCGCCGCGCGGCCCGTACTGCGGTGGTATCGGCTGGGTCGACGCCGACCGCGGCACCGGCGAACTGGCCGTCGGCATCCGCACCTTCTGGATCGACCGCACCGCGGCCGGCGCCGTCCTGCGGTTCGGGACCGGGGCCGGGATCACCTGGGGCTCCGACCCCGAGGGGGAGTGGCGGGAGACCGAGCTGAAGGCGGAGCGGCTGCTGGCGGTAGCGTCGCAGGGGTACGACGGGCCGGCGAGCGGATCGTGGCCCGCGCCTCCCGGCGCGCCCGGGGAAAGACAGAGGGACCTCACGTGAAGATCTGGCTCGACGGCAGGCTGCAGGACACCCAGGAGGCACGCGTCTCCGTCTTCGACCACGGGCTGACCGTGGGCGACGGCATCTTCGAGACGGTGAAGACGGTCGACGGCGCCCCGTTCGCGCTCACCCGCCACCTCGACCGGCTGGCCCGCTCGGCCCGCGGCCTCGGACTGCCCGAGCCGGACCTCGACGAGGTGCGCCGCGCCTGCGCCGCCGTCGTCGAGGCCAACCCGCTCGCGCTGGGCCGGCTGCGCATCACCTACACCGGCGGCCTCTCCCCGCTCGGCTCCGACCGCGGCGAGGAGGGCACCACGCTCGTCGTCGCGCTCGGCGAGGCGAAGCGGCGCCCCGACACCACCGCGGCGATCACCGTGCCCTGGACCCGCAACGAGCGCGGCGCCCTCGCGGGCCTGAAGACCACCTCGTACGCGGAGAACGTGGTGGCGCTCGCCCGCGCCCGCGAACTCGGCGCCTCCGAAGCGCTGTTCGCCAACACCCTGGGCCGGCTCTGCGAGGGCACGGGCTCGAACGTCTTCGTCGTCCTGGACGGCGAGATCCACACCCCGCCCCTCGCCTCCGGCTGCCTGGCGGGCATCACGCGCGCCCTGGCCGTCGAGTGGACCGGCGCCCAGGAGACGGAGCTGCCGCTGTCGGTGCTGGCCGAGGCCGACGAGGTGTTCCTGACCTCGACGCTGCGCGACATCCAGGCCGTGCACCGGATCGACGACCGCGACCTGCCGGACACGCCCGGCCCGGTCACCACGAAGGCGATGCGCGTCTGGGACGAGCGGGCCGGGGAGCGCCTCGACCCGTGAACGGCTGGGGTCCGTAGGGCACGGCCGGGTAGAACACCGGTGATGACCACGACCCTGCGGCCGACCGAGCCGCTCCAGCGCACGGCCGACGGGGCGCGCTCGCGCCACTACACGGTGTGCGTCAACAGCCGCCCCGTCGGCACGCTCCACCTCGCCACGCACCCCGTGTTCGGGCCGGCCGTCGCCCAGGTCCTGGATCTGTACGTCGACGGGCCGGACCGGGGCAGGGGGCGCGGCACCGTCGCCGCGCTCGCCGCGGAGGAGGTGGCCCGCTCCTGGGACTGCCGCCGGATCGAGGCGACGGTCCCCGCCGACCGGCAGGAGCTGCTCCGGCTCGCGGGCGCCCTCGGCTACGTCGAGCGCAACCGGAACCTCGCGAAGACCCTGCCGGAGCGGCCGCCGGAGCTTCCCGCCGGCAGCGTCGCGCGCCGGATGACGGAGGCCGAGTTCGGGCCGTGGCTGACGCGGGCGCGGGAGCGGTACGCGCGCACCGTGGTCGAGCGCGGCGCCTCGCCGCAGGAAGCCCGCGCGAAGGCCGAGCGCGACCACCTCGCCCTGCTGCCCGGCGGCATCGCCACCCCGGACGTCCTGATCAGCGTGCTGGAACACGACGCGCGGCAGGTCGGCACCCTGTGGCTGGCCCAGCGCTCCGACGGCGCGTACGTCTACGACATCGAGGTGGACCCCGGCCACCGGGGCCGGGGGCACGGGCGCACCCTGATGCTGGCCGCCGAGGCCGACTCGCTCGCCGCGGGCGCCACCCGGATCGGCCTCAACGTGTTCGCGGGCAACACACCCGCCCTGCGCCTGTACACGTCACTTGGGTACACACCGACGCGGCACCACCTGTACAAGCACCTGCTCTGACGGGCCCCCGGGCCCGGGCCCGCGCGACAGCCTCTAGGCCGGCCCCGCCTGTCCCGCCTGCTCGGCGAGGAGGCGGTCGACGATCTCCTCGATCCGCGCGCGCAGCCCGTCCTGGCTCGTGCCGCCGTCGAGCCGCTCCCCGCCGACGACGTACGTGGGCGTGCCCGTCACCCCGATCGCCTTGCCCTCGGCCTGGTCGGCGTCGACGATCAGGATGTGCCGGCCGTCGATCAGCGCGGTGTCGAACTCCTCGGCGTCCAGGCCGAGTTCACGCGCCACCTCGACGAGGAAGGACTCATCCGTGAACTCCTCGACGCGCTCCAGCACCGCCTCGACATAGGGCCACCCCCGGCCCTGCTCGAACGCCTCCTCGGCGGCCTGCGCCCCGGCGAACGCGTGCTTGTGCTTCTCCAGCGGGAAGTGCCGCAGCCGCACGTCGAGGCGGTCGCCGTACCGCTCACGCAGCGCGCGTACGTCGTCCAGGGCGGAGCGGCAGTCGGGGCACTGCAGCTCGCACCACACGTCAAGGATCGGGTTCGGGTCGTTCATGGGGCCAGTCTCCCAGGCCGGGTCGCCGCCCTCGACCTGGACCTGGGAAGGAGGGACGACCCCGAGATGTCCCTGAGGTCCGCCGGGCCCGTGGCCCCGGGCCGCCCCGGCGGTGCAGGATGGAAGGGGACGGCACGCCGCGCCCCGCGACCCGACGCCCGAGCCCAGGAGGACCGGATGATTGCCGAGACCGTCTGCTCCGCCGTCGCCGTGGCGGGCCTGGGCATCGCCGCGGTGACCGCCTACCGCAAGCGCTTCCTCGCCGCCGCCCGCACCGCGGCCTACGCCCTGGTGCCGCTCGGCCTGGTGATGACCGGCGCCGTCGCCTGGGTGGCGGACACCGCCTTCAGCCCGACCGCGTGGGCCGGATTCGGTGTGCTGGGCGCGGCCTGGCTGCTGTTCCTGGGGACCCGCGCGGCCGAGCGGCGCGGCGGCGGCAGCCGCAAGGAACGCAGGGCGGCGGCGAAGGCGGCGCGCCGCGAGGCCGTGGCCCCGGCCGCCTCCGCGCCTTCGCTCGGCGGGAACGCGCGCCCCGCGCCCGCCGCCCAGCCGCAGCCCCGGGCGCAGAAGCCGAAGACCGGCGGGGCCGACGACTTCAGCGACATCGAGGCGATCCTGAAGAAGCACGGCATCTGAGCGGGGTATCCGCGTCCGGTCAGGGACCGGCCCGGTGGACCACGTGTTCGAGTGGCGCCGTTCTCTTCGCGCAGGTGCCCGGGTGAAAGTCACGTAATCCGGCGAACTCCCGGCCGCCAGGGAGCTGTTGGGCGATCTCCGTCCTGGATCTGCGACATCATCGCGACGAGATGCTGGACACACCGCAGCTGGCCGACCAGCTGGACGCCGACCAGGGGCAGGCGCCGACCGGCGAGCCCGCGCCGCCCGCCCCCGCCCCCGTTCCCGTACCCCCCGAAACCCAGCGAGGCTGCCTCTTCGCCCTCTCCCAGCCGCCGCTGATGATCTTCCTGGGCGTGATCGGCTGCCTCTTCCTGATCGCCGCCCTGCACGACCTGCTGCTGCTGTGAGGCGCCGCGGCGCCGCCCGCGCGGGAGCCCTCAGCCCGCCGCTTCCTTGCGGCGCGCGCGGTAGGCGGCCACATGGAGCCGGTTCCCGCAGGTACGGCTGGAGCAGTAGCGGCGCGAGCGGTTGCGGGAGAGGTCCACGAACGCGTACCGGCAGTCCGGGGCCTCGCACCGCCGCAGCCGGTCCTGCTCCCCGGCGACCACGAAGAACGCCAGGGCCATCCCGCAGTCGGCCGCCAGGTGGTCCGCGACCGAGGCGCCGGGCGCGAAGTAGTGCACGTGCCAGTCGTAGCCGTCGTGGTCGGTGAGGCGGGGCGTGGTGCCGGCGGCCGCCACCAGATCGTTGATCACCGTCGCCGCGCGCCGCGGCTCGGTGGCGGCGAACACCTGAGCGAACTCGGCGCGGACCGACCGCACCATCTCCAGGTCACGGTCTGTGAGCACGCCGACGTCGCTGATCTCGTGCTGTGCCACGAAATCCCCCAGGGCCGCGACGCTCGCGAGTCCGTCGGCGGTCCCGGCGGGGGCCTGGCTGTCCGGCGCGGTGTTCACCAGATCGACCACGGTGTCGAGCGCGCACCGGGTGTCATGGGTGATCAGCACGATTCGCTCCCTGGCCGTCAGCCCGCGTCCGCCGGGCGGGCGCGGTGGGAAGACCGACCCTAGCGCCCCTGCGCCGCGGGGGAGCAGGGCGCACGCGACGGCGCCGCCGCCGTGGACGTTCCCACGGCGGCGACGCCGGTCTCTGCGCTGTGCGGTTGTCCTGCCTTGGTGCACCGCGCCGTCTCCCCGAGTGGACGGCGCGAGGCGCTCTCGCTCCGCTCACGCCGGCTGGCTGCCGGCGTGCGCCTCCCGCGCGGTCAGCTTTCCGCGAGGATGTGCGACAGCTCCTGATCGAGGTCGAAGTGACGGTGTTCCGTACCGGGTGGCACGGCGGCGTCCGTCCGCTTCAGGAAGGACTCCAGGGCCCGCGCCGGGGCCTCGAGCAGAGCCTCGCCCTCCGGAGAGCTCAGGGCGATGCAGACGACGCCCTGACCATGGCTACGGGACGGCCAGACTCGGACGTCGCCGGTGCCGGTCGGCCGGTGAAGGCCTTCGGCGAGGAGATCGCGGGCGAATACCCACTCGACCGTCTCCTCGGCTCCGGTGTGGAAGGTGGCGTGCACGGCATACGGATCGGCCGTGTCATACCGCAGTCCTGCGGGTACAGGCAGTGAGGACTCGCTCGACACAACGAGGCGCAGGTGCAGCTCGCAGCTGACCGTGGTGTTCATAAGCGCCAGGGCCTTTCGCTCAGTGTGCGCTCGGGGATTCGCACGTCGGCGAAATCGACATGCCACCTACGGTGCCGTTGTAAACCCCTCTGAGTGTTTTGGGCGGCTTTACGTAGCTCGTACGGCCGAGTCTTATCCGGTGGGTAACGGCCATTCCGGTGACGCGAATGCGTCCGGTAGGTTTGGTGCCATGAATACGGGGAGTGACGAGGCGACGGGTCCGGTCGCCGGTGCCGATGAGGCCACATCCGGGGCGAAGCCGCTCGGCTCGCGGGCGCCGGAGTTCATCCAGGAGCGCAGAGCGCTCCACCTGAGCTGGCAGGTCGGCGTCTTCGTCGTGGGCCTCGCGGTGGTGGGCGCGGGCATCGTGATGCTGCCGCTGCCGGGCCCCGGCTGGCTGGTGATCTTCGGCGGCATGGCGATCTGGGCGACCGAGTTCGTCTGGGCCCAGCTCGTGCTGCGCTGGACGAAGCGGAAGGTCACCGAGGCCACACAGCGCGCCCTCGACCCCCGGGTGCGGCGCCGGAACATCATCCTGACCACGGTGGGCCTGGTGATCATCGTGGTGCTGGTCGCGGTCTACGTATGGAAGTTCGGTTTCGAGATGCCGTGGAAGATCAAGCAGTGAGCGCGCCGCGCGGGGTGGTCATCGGCCCCTCTGACATGGGGTAATGTTCTTCCTGCGCCCGGGCGATTAGCTCAGTGGGAGAGCGCTTCGTTCACACCGAAGAGGTCACTGGTTCGAACCCAGTATCGCCCACCCGGACCGAAGGCCCCGGAGACATCACGTCTCCGGGGCCTTCGGCGTTCCCGGATCCGGCCGACGTGCGGACACCGTCGTGAACTGCCCTTTCGAAGCGCTTCGACGCCAATTCTGCCCGAACCGTTGACGCGCCCCCACCCCCTCTCTACCTTGGCCCGGCAAGCGCTTGCCTAAAACGATTCAATGCGCAGGGTGGAGGGGCGAACTGTGCCTACGAACAGGGATCTCGACCGGCGTGGCCTGCTCAGGGCCACGGGAGGGTCGCTCGCGGCGCTCGGTCTGACGGCGGCCGGCTGCGGCGGCGGAAGCGGAGCGGGCGACGGCCCGGTGACCCTCCGGTACGCGTGGTGGGGCGGGGAGCCCCGGACGATCGCCATCAAGAAGACGATCGCGCTCTTCGAGAAGAAGTACCCGAAGATCAGGATCAAACCGGAATTCACCGACTACGAATCGTTCTGGGAGAAGTTCCAGACCCAGGCGTCCGGCGGAAATCCGCCGGACGTCTTCCAGAATTCGGTCGCCTTTCTGCGCAAGTACGACAAGCGCGGCGTCCTGATGGACCTCAAGTCCCAAGCGGACGCGGGGAATCTGAGCCTGAAGAACTTCCGGAACGGAGTACTGACCGCCGGTCAGGTCGAGAAGAAGCAGCTCGGTGTCCCCGTCGGCGCCAACACCATGTCGCTCGTCGTGGACCTCAAAATCTTCGAAAAGGCGGGAATCAAGCCCGAGATGGGCTGGACCTGGGACGACTACTTCGACGCGCTCCAGAAGATCCAGGACACCCAGAAGATCGCGGGCGACACCGGCTACTTCAGCATCATGTACCTCTACGACCTGTACCTCCGTCAGAACGGCAAGGCCTTCTTCACCGACACCGAACTCGGCTTCACCGAGGCCGACCTGACGCAGTGGTGGAACGACGGGTACCGGCGCGTGAAGTCCGGTCTCGTCGCCGACCCGAAGAAGATCGAGCAGGCCAAACCGGAGTCCGGACTCTCGGCCGGGCTCGCCGCGTCCGAATTCACCTGGGACAACTTCTCGATCCGCTACGAGGGCGAAGGCGAGTCCGACTACGGCCTCGCACCGATCCCCACCACCGACGGCAAGAACACGGGCCAGTACCTCGGCTCCCTCATGCTCAGCGCCTTCACCGGCACCAAGCACCCCACGGAAGCCGCCCGGTTCATCGACTTCATGGTCCACGACCCCGAGGCCGGCTCGATCATGGGCTACGACCGCGGCATCCTCGCCACCACCGAGCAGTACGCCGCCTACAAGCCCGCCGACACCACCAACAAGGGCGTCGCCGCCTACGAGGAGGAGGTCGCCGACGCCGGAGTGCTCGGCACGATCACCCCGCACCCGTCCGGCGCCGACGTCATCGAGGCCGCGTTCCTGCGCATCGGCGGCGAGGTCGCCCAGGGCAAGAACAAGCCGGCCGCCGCAGCCAAGCAGTTCTTCGGCGAGGCCAAGGCCGCGTTCGCGGGCTGAGGGGACGTACGCCATGACGCTCGTCAAGGACTCACCCACCGCCCCGGGCCGGGAGCGGCTCCCCGCTCTCGCCCCCGGGCGCCGCGGGCGGCGCCGCGAGACCCTCGCCGGCTACCTCTTCATGTCACCGTGGCTCGCCGGGTTCCTGCTGCTCACCGCGGGACCCATGATCGCCTCGCTCTATTACGCCTTCACCAGCTACAACCTGTTCACACCGCCGCAGTGGGTGGGGCTCGACAACTTCACGACGATGTTCCAGGACCCGCGCTGGCAGAAGTCGGTGCAGGTCACCCTCAAGTACGTCGTCGTCGCCACGCCCCTCAAACTGCTGCTCGCGCTCGGCGTCGCGCTGCTGCTCGCGCAGAGCCGGCGCGGACAGACCCTGTACCGGGCCGCCTTCTACCTGCCCTCCCTCATCGGCGCCAGTGTCTCCGTGGGCTTCGTATGGCGGGCCCTCTTCTCGGACGACGCCGTCGTGGACCGCACGCAGCAGGTCTTCGGCATCGACTGGGGCGGCTGGATCGGCAACCCGGACCATGTCCTGTACGCCCTGGTGGCCCTGAGCATCTGGCAGTTCGGCGCACCCATGGTCATCTTCCTGGCCGGACTCAGACAGGTGCCCGTGGAGCTGTACGAGGCCGCCGAGGTGGACGGGGCGGGAGCGCTGCGCCGCTTCTGGAACATCACCCTGCCGATGATCTCGCCGGTCCTGTTCTTCAACGTCCTGCTGGAATCGATCCACGCCTTCCAGGTGTTCGGCTCCGCCTACGTCGTCTCCGACACCCGCTGCGGTCCGGCCGACGCCACGCTCGTCTACACCTGCTACCTCTACCAGAAGGGCTTCAAGGAGTCCCAGATGGGCTTCGCCTCCGCGATGGCCTGGACGCTCGTGATCGCCGTCGCGCTCGTCACGGCGGTCCTGTTCTGGTCGCAGAAGAAGTGGGTGCACTACGCGGACAGCGCCGACAGTACGGAGGCCGCCACGTGACCAGTGCCCTCAGCCCCGCAGCGGGCCCCGCGACCGAGCGGCGGCGCAGGGGCTCCGTCGTCTGGCACCTCGGCGCGCTCGTCGTGCTCGCCGTCGTCCTCTACCCGGTGATCTGGGTGGCGGGCGCCGCCGTCAAACCGAGCAAGGACATCGTCGGCAGCCTCGACCTGATCCCGGTGGAGCCGGTCTGGTCGAACTTCTCCGGCCTCGCCGACGGCATCTCCGGAATCTCCGTCGGCAGCTTCTTCGTCAACTCGCTGACGTACGCGGTCCTCGCCGTGGTCGGCGTCGTCCTTTCCAGCTCGCTCACCGCGTACGCCTTCGCCAAGATCCGCTTCGCCGGACGGAAGCTGCTCTTCACGCTGATGATCGGCACGCTGCTGCTGCCGTACCACGTGCTGCTCATCCCGCAGTACGTCCTCTTCCGCCACCTCGGCTACATCGACACCCTCGTACCGCTCGTCGCGGGCAAGTTCCTCGCCACCGAGGCGTTCTTCGTCTTCCTGATGATGCAGTTCATGCGCGGGCTGCCGAAGGAACTGGACGAGGCGGCCCGGCTCGACGGCTGCGGCCACCTGCGGACCTACTGGTCCATCGTGCTGCCGCTCAGCCGCCCCGCCCTCATCACCAGCGCCATCTTCACCTTCATCAATGCCTGGAACGACTTCATGGGGCCGCTGATCTACCTCAACAGCCCCTCCAAATACACCGTGTCGCTCGGCCTGATGATGTTCCGCGACCAGGAAGGCATCTCCAACTACGGCGGCATGATCGCCATGTCGCTGGTCGCGCTCCTCCCCGTCCTCGCCTTCTTCCTCGCCTTCCAGCGCCACCTGATCGACGGCATGGCGACCTCGGGACTCAAGGGATGAGCGCGCCACCGGCCGTCGAGTCCCGGCGCCGGATCGGGTTCTCGGTCTTCGCCGAGTGCCTGCTGACCGGGGTGTGGATCGCCCTCGCGTCCCTCCCCCTCGTCACCGCGCCCGCCGCGTTCGCGGCCGGCTCCCGGCACCTGCACCGCCACCTCGGACACCACCCCGCGAGCCACCGGGAGTTCACCGCCGACCTGCGCCGCGCGGCCCGCCACGGCTGGCTGGCCGGGCTCGCCGGCCTCGCCGTCTGCGCCGCTGTCTGGACCGACCTGCGGGTCGCGCGCTCCGGACTGCCCGGCGGCCGGCTCGCCGCCGCCGTCGCTGTCCTCGCCCTCCTCGGCACCGCCGTCACCGTCCTGCGGGCCGCCGCCGTCTGGGAACCCGGAGCGCACTGGCGGACCCTCCTCCCCGCCGCCGCCCGGCGCACCGTCCGGGCGCCCGCCGGCTCTCTCCTCCTCGTCTGCGGCCTCGCGGTCGTGCTGCTGTGCGCCGGGTTCCTCGCACCGCTCGCCGTCCCCGCGCTCGGCATCCTCGCCGCGGCGGCCGTCGCCGTCGAGGAACGCGAGCGCTGAGCACCGCCACACGCGGACCCCCTTCTCGTCCCGCACCTCTGGCATGCACGGAAAGGACCGACGATGTCCCCCATTCCTCGCAGATCCCTCCTGAAAGCAGCCGCGGTCGCCGGCGCCGCCGCCCAGTTCGGCTGGGCACTCGGCGACAAAGAGGCACAGGCCGCCCCGGCCGCGCCGGCCGCCGGGGCCGAGCCCGTCACCCTCGGCTGGCTGGAGGACGGCGGGCTCGGCGCCGCCCCCGGCTCCACCGTCGGCGTGCCCTGGCCGAAAGGGGTGTACCAGCACGGCCAGGAGTTCGCCCTCACCGACGCGGACGGCGGACAGGTCCCCGTACAGACCTGGCCGTTGGCGCAGTGGCCGGACGGCTCCCTGAAGTGGACCGCGCACGCCGTCGGACCCGGCGCCGGAACCGGGAAGCTCACCCTCACCGCCGGGAAGGCCGCCGCGCCCGAGAAGAGGGTGACCGTCTCCACGAAGGGCGGCACCGTCACCGTCGACACCGGCGTTCTCGTCGCCGAGCTGGGCAAGAGTGGCTCGGCCCTCGTCAGAAGCGTCACCCGCGGCGCCACCGAGATCGCCCGGGACGGACGGCTCGTCCTGCTGCGCCAGGGCGAGATCGACGACGGTGACCGGGGGAGCGCGGCGTACGAGCGGTTCGAGAGCGTCATCGAGGAGACGAAGGTCGAGCAGGACGGGCCCGTCCGCGCCGTCGTCCGCATCGACGGCAGGCACCGCCGCGGCCGGCGCAGCTGGCTGCCCTTCTCGGTCCGGCTCTCCTTCCACGCGGGCGCCGACTCGTTCCGCATGGTGCACACGATCACGTTCGACGGGACGCAGGAACCCGGCAAGGCCACCGGCGACTTCATCCGCGGGCTCGGCGTCCGCTTCACCGTGCCGATGCGCGACGCCGCCTACGACCGGCACATCCGCATCGGCGGCGAGGACACCGGCCTGCTCCGCGAAGCCGTCCAGGGCATCACCGGACTGCGCCGCGACCCCGGCGCCGCCGTCCAGGCCGCCCAGTTCGCCGGCGAGCGGCTCCCCGACCCCGCCACCTGGGACCAGCGCGTCACCACACGGCTCCAGTACATCCCCCGATGGGGTGACTACACCCTCTCCCAGCTCTCCGCCGACGGCTTCACCCTGCGCAAGCGCACCATGAAGGGGCACGGCTGGATCGGCGCCGGCGGCGGCCGCCGGGCCGGTGGCTTCGGCTACCTCGGCGGCCCCAGCGGCGGCTTCTCCTTCGGCCTGCGCGACTTCTGGGAGAAGCACCCGGCCGGACTCGACATCCGCGGCGCCCAGACCGACGAGGCCGAGGTCACCCTCTGGCTCTGGTCACCCGAGGCCCAGCCGATGGACCTGCGCTTCTACCACGACGGCATGGGCCAGGACACGTACGCGGAGCAACTCGAAGGCCTCAACATCAGCTACGAGGACTACGAACCCGGCTTCGGGACGCCGTACGGCATCGCCCGCACCAGCGAGCTGCTCTTCTGGGCCAACGACGCCACCCCCGCGCCCGAGACCCTCACCCGGCAGATGAGAGCGGTACGCGTCCTGCCGCAGCTCGCCGCACCGCCCGAGCAGCTCATCAAGGCCCGCGTCCTCGGCCCCGGCCTCTACTCGAAGCCCGACCGCTCCACCCCCGCCAAGGCCCGGATCGAGGACCACCTCGACTTCCTCTTCACCTACTACAAGGACCAGGTGGAGACGCGCCGCTGGTACGGGTTCTGGGACTACGGGGACGTGATGCACTCCTACGACGCCGTGCGCCACCAGTGGCGCTACGACGTCGGCGGCTACGCCTGGGACAATTCCGAACTCTCGCCCGACCTCTGGCTCTGGTTCGCCTACCTGCGCAGCGGCCGCGCCGACATCTTCCGCTTCGCGGAGACCATGACCCGCCACACCGGCGAGGTCGACGTCTACCACCTCGGCAAGTGGGCCGGGCTCGGCACCCGCCACGGCGTCCAGCACTACGCCGACTCCGCCAAGCAGCAGCGCATCGCCAACACCACGTACCGCCGGTACTACTACTTCCTGACCGGCGACGAACGCGTCGGCGACCTGATGCACGCCGCCGTCGACTCCGACGAGACCTTCCTCGTCCTCGACCCGCAGCGCAAGGTCCGCCCCGACCCCGACTACCGGCCCGACCCGCACGCCCTGTCCATCGGCTTCGGCACCGACTGGAGCGGCCTCGTCTCCGCCTGGCTCACCGAGTGGGAGCGGCGCGGACCGCAGTGGGAGAAGGCCCGCGACCGGGTGCGCTCCACCATGGAGACCATCGCCGCCCAGCCCAACGGCTTCGTGCAGGGCAGCGGCCTGTACGCCCTCGACACCGGCAGGTTCGCCGTCGCGGACCGGCCGGTGGTCGCCGTCTCCCACCTGTCCGCCGTCTTCGGCCTCAACGAACTGTGCGCGGAACTCATCGACCTCCTCGACATGCCGGAGTTCGAGGAGGCGTACTACGACTACTGCCGCTACTTCAACGCCACCAAGGCGGAGCAGAAGGCGCGCTACGGCAGCGACTTCGGTTCCCTGCTGCTCTTCCAGGGCCACTCCCGGCTCGACGCGTACGCCGCCGTGCGGACCGGCGACGCGAAGCTGGCCGCCCGCGCCTGGGAGAAGTTCTACAAGAGCGACGGCTACACCGAGGCCGCCCCGTGGAAGACGGAGCGCACCGGCGGACCGCTCACGCTGGTCGCGGGTGCCGAGGCGGCCTGGGTCTCCACCAACGACACGGCCCTGTACGGTCTCGCCGCCATCGAGAACCTCGCCCTGATCGGGGACGCCATGCCCTGACCCCCGCCCCTGACCGCTGAAAGGAACCCGCGCGGGCAGACTCTGCCCATGGACCTGAGCGCCCTGAGCCGTTACCGCTTCCGCAGTGTCTGGGACCTGCCCGCACCGCCGGCCGCCGTGTACGCGGCCCTGGAGCGGGCCGAGGAGTACCCGCTGTGGTGGCCGCAGGTCCGCTCGGTGACGCCGCTGGACGAGACCAGCGGCGTCGCGGTCTTCCGCTCCTTCTTGCCGTACGCGCTCACGGTCACCGCCCGGGAGCAGCGGCGCGACCCGGCCGGCGGGGTCCTGGAGATCGCCATGAGCGGCGACCTCGACGGCTGGGCGCGGTGGACCGTGACGGCCCGCGGCGGCGGCACCCGCGCCGTCTACGACCAGCAGGTCGAGGTGCGCAAGGCGCTGATGAGGCGCTTCGCCCTGCTGGGCAGGCCGGTGTTCGTCGCCAACCACGCCTGGATGATGCGCGGCGGGCGGCGGGGGCTCAGCGCCCACCTGCAACCGGTTTGAACACAGCCCGCCGCGCCCTGTATGGTTCAACCCGTTCCCGGGCGATTAGCTCAGTGGGAGAGCGCTTCGTTCACACCGAAGAGGTCACTGGTTCGAACCCAGTATCGCCCACCCCGGGAGAACCGGTCCGTCGGTCGACGGGCCGGTTTTTCGTTTCTGCATGTCGGGCCCCCAGCGGGGGAACGGCCGGACGGCCACCGGAAGTTCCGCGCGTCAGGCCGCCGCCGGCAGCTCCGGGCGCAGCGGCCAGGCCGGATCGACCACCTCCGGATTGCCGCTGCGGGTGAACCACGCCTGGAGCCCGCGGGCCTGCGCCGCGTGCCAGAACTCCTGGAGGGTGTGGAGTTCGGCCGCCGAGAGCCGCTCCAAGCGGCCCGCGAAGCGCCGGCCGACCGCCCGGACGAGGTCGAGCGCCGCCTGCGCGTCCGCCGCCGCGTCATGCGCCTCGGCCAGCTCCACCTCGTAGTGCGCGCACAGATCCGTCAGCGTACGGCGGCCCTTGCGGTAGCGGTCCAGATGTTTGTCCAGGACCCGCGGGTCCAGCACCCGCAGCGGGGAACCGTCCAGGTAGCGGTCGAGCGACGACGCGCGGTGCCGCCGCAACTCCCGGTCCAGCAGGGTCAGATCGAACGGCGCGTTCATGACCACCAGCGGCCGTCCCGCCGCGGCCTGGTCCGCGAGCGCGTAACCTATCTCCTCCATCACGGGGGCCGGCCAGCGCCCGTTGCGCTGAAGATGCAGGTCGGTCAGGCCGTGCACCTCCGTCGCGCCGGGCGGCACCGGCACCCCCGGATTGACCAGCCAGCGCGTCACCCTCGTCCGCAGCCCCGGCGCGTCCTGCACCACGATCGCCGCCGACACGATGCGGTCGTGCTCCACGTCCACACCGGTCGTCTCCGTGTCGAAGGCGGCGAGTGGGCCTTCGTACCAGCACGTCATGTCAATACAACTCCCTTGTCTCACCCGGCAGATGACGTCCCGTCGATCCGCGCCCGCTGCCCATCCGGTGATACCCGGGCCGTTTGCGTCGTACGCGGAGCGGTGACAACACAGTTACGAGTCATGGCAGTTCAGCGGGGTGCCGTTGACCTGCCCTCGACCACGCCCTTGCTCTTCGCGGGGAACCCACCGTCCCGAAAGGCCCGTCGCACCATGGCGCTCGCGCGGCCCGAACAGGGCGGGCTGCTGCCCGGGCGGAACGCACCGCCGCGCGGCACACTCGCCACCACCGCCTGCATGGAGACCCTCCAGGTGGGCTACCTCCACGCCGTGGCCGCGGCCGCCGGCTGCTCGCTCTCGCAGCCATTCCCCGACAACGGCATCGACTGGCACGTCAGCCACAGCGCCCCCGGGCACACGGTCGACGACGAGGTCACGATCAAGGTGCAGCTCAAGGCGACGTACCAGATCCCGCCGCACCCGCCGGGGCCGTCCTTCTCCTTCACGCTCGACAACGCGCACCTGGAGAAGCTCGCCAGGACCCCCGTGTCGGTGCACAAGATCCTCGTCGTGATGCTCGTGCCGCGCTCCCAGGACGACTGGCTGCGCGCCGGGCACGACCGGCTCGACCTGCGGCACTGCTGCTACTGGACCAACCTCGCCGGCCACCCGGTCACCGGCCGGCGCCGGACCACCGTGCGCGTGTCCACCACGCGGATCTTCGACGACCGCGCCCTCTGCGAGATCATGACCCGCGTCGGGACGGGCGGGCGGCCCTGACGGGACGCCGCGGACCGCACCACCCGGCCGGCCCCGAAGGGAGCCACGACATGGAGCACCGTTCGAGCGACGGATCCGTACGGTCCCCCGGCGCGGTCCCCGCCGGCCTCGCCGGACCCGAGCCGGGCCAGGTCGACCCGGCGGTCCTCGCCGCGCTGCTCGCCCGGCACGGCTGGCGGCGGCGGGGCGGCGCCGCGGGCCGCTACACGCGCTGGACACCGCCCGGCCCGGGAGCCCGCCCGAGCCTGCTCGTGCCCGGGAGCGCGGCCTTCCCGGACAGCGCGGAACTGCTCGGCGAGGCGCTCCTCGCGCTGGAGCGCGGCAACGCCCCCGGCGCCCGCGAGATCCTCGTCGCGCTCACCGTGCCGAGCGACGAGATCCGCTGGTGGCGGGAGGAGCCCGGCGGACCGGCCGGCGCCCCCACCTGGACCGCGGAGGAGCGCCTGCGCTCCGCCGCCCGCCGGATGCTGCTCGCCGGAGCCCTCGCCGTGCGCGACCGCGCCGGGTACCACGGGGCCCGGCACCGCCGCACCGCCGCCGCGGCCCTGGAGAACGTGCTGGTGCAGACGGCGCCCGGCGGGGACCGGCTCACCGCGTTCGTGCCCGTCGCCACGGGCCGCCCGCTCGCGGTCCGGCTGCACCAGGCGCTCTACGCGGTGCGCGAGGCCATCGACTACCGCCGGGCCACCGGCGGCATGGACGCCTTCGACGGGGCGGTCGGGGCGGGCGTCAGCCACGAGCTGACCGAGGCGCTCGTCGCACTGGTGCGCGGCACCGAGGGCGCGTGCGTCAGCGTCGCCTGGGCGCCCGCCGCCGGGGTGCCCGCGGAGTGCACCGACGGGGACGCGCCCGTCGAGTTCTCCCCCGGCGACCTGGACGTCCTGCGCGCCGCCGGCGCCCGCTACCGGCACGCCGAGCCCTCCGTCCCCGTCCGCATCACCGGCACCGTCGTGCGGATGCGCCGGCCGGGGCCGGGCGGCGCGGGGACGGTGCGGCTGCGCGTCCTCGCGGGCGCGGACGTCCCGCACGTGCGCGTGGTGCTCGACGAGGAGGGGTACCGCACCGCGGGCCACGCCCACCTCGTCGGCCTGCCGGTCCGGGTGCACGGACGCCTGGAGAGCCGGGGCGGCTTCCGGCGCCTGACCGGCGCCGGGGGCGTCGTCCCCGTCCAGGTGGAGGAGGCCGAGCGGGACCGGCTGATGAAGTCGCTCCAGGAGAACCTGGACTTCTTCGAGGACGCCTGCGCGGGGGAGGAGTAGCAGGCCGCGCCGCCGGGGCGCGGAAGAACCGCTTCGCGAGCGGGCCCGGCGACTCGGTACGATCCTTACTGCGCGCGTCACAGGTACTGGCGTGGCGTACCCCCTTCAGGTAGGAGAGACCGGTGTCAGACGTCCGTGTAGTCATCCAACGCGATTCCGAGCGGGACGAGCGCGTGGTGACGACGGGCACCACGGCCGCCGAGCTCTTCGCCGGTGAGCGCAGCATCGTCGCGGCCCGGGTGGGCGGTGAGCTGAAGGACCTCGCGTACGTGGTGGCCGACGGCGAGACCGTCGAGCCCGTGGATATCTCCTCCGAGGACGGTCTCAGCATCCTGCGGCACTCCACCGCGCACGTGATGGCGCAGGCCGTCCAGGAGCTGTTCCCCGAGGCCAAGCTCGGCATCGGCCCGCCCATCAAGGACGGCTTCTACTACGACTTCGACGTCAAGGAGCCGTTCACCCCCGAGGACGTCAAGCGCATCGAGAAGAAGATGCAGGAGATCCAGAAGCGGGGGCAGCGCTTCTCGCGCCGGCTGACCACCGACGAGGACGCCCGCGTCGAGCTGGCCGAAGAGCCCTACAAGCTGGAGCTGATCGGCCTCAAGGGCAACGCGGCGCAGGCCGCCGACGGCGCCGACGCCGAGGTCGGCGGCGGCGAGCTGACCATCTACGACAACCTCGACGCCAAGACCGGCGAGCTGTGCTGGAAGGACCTCTGCCGCGGCCCGCACCTGCCCACCACCCGGAACATCCCGGCGTTCAAGCTGATGCGCTCCGCCGCCGCGTACTGGCGGGGCAGTGAGAAGAACCCGCAGCTCCAGCGGATCTACGGCACCGCGTGGCCGTCGAAGGACGAGCTCAAGGCATACCTCGACTTCCTCGCCGAGGCCGAGAAGCGCGACCACCGCAAGCTCGGCGCCGAGCTGGACCTGTTCTCCTTCCCCGACGAGCTGGGCCCGGGCCTCGCGGTCTTCCACCCCAAGGGCGGGGTGATCCGCAAGGTCATGGAGGACTACTCGCGCCGGCGCCACGAGGTCTCCGGGTACGAGTTCGTCAACACCCCGCACATCTCGAAGGAGAAGCTCTTCGAGATCTCCGGGCACCTGCCGCACTACTCGGAGGGCATGTTCCCGCCCATCCAGTTCGACGAGCAGAACTACCGCCTCAAGGCGATGAACTGCCCGATGCACAACCTGATCTTCAAGTCCCGGGGCCGTTCCTACCGCGAACTGCCGTTGCGGCTCTTCGAGTTCGGCACCGTGTACCGCTACGAGAAGTCGGGCGTCGTGCACGGCCTGACCCGCTCGCGCGGCTTCACCCAGGACGACTCGCACATCTACTGCACCAAGGAGCAGATGCCGCAGGAGCTGGACACGCTCCTGACCTTCGTGCTCGACCTGCTGCGCGACTACGGCCTGACCGAGTTCGAGCTGGAGCTGTCCACCCGCGACGACTCCGACAAGTTCATCGGTGAGGACGCGGACTGGGAGGAGGCGACCGAGGCGCTGCGCCTGGCCGCCGAGAAGCAGAACCTCCCGCTCGTGCCGGACCCGGGCGGCGCCGCCTACTACGGCCCGAAGATCTCCGTGCAGGCCAAGGACGCCATCGGCCGCTCCTGGCAGATGTCGACCCTCCAGGTCGACTTCAACCAGCCCAAGCGGTTCGGCCTGGAGTACACCGCGGCGGACGGCTCGCGCCAGCAGCCCGTCATGCTGCACCGTGCGCTGTTCGGTTCGATCGAGCGGTTCTTCGGGGTGCTCCTGGAGCACTACGCGGGCGCCTTCCCGGCGTGGCTCGCGCCGGTGCAGGCCGTCGGCATCCCGATCGGCGACGGCCACGTGCAGTACCTTCAGGAGTTCGCCGAGCAGGCGCGCGCCCAGGGCCTGCGCGTCGAGGTCGACTCGTCCTCGGACCGGATGCAGAAGAAGATCCGCAACCAGCAGAAGGCCAAGGTGCCCTTCATGGTCATCGCGGGCGACGAGGACATGAACGCCGGTTCGGTCTCCTTCCGCTACCGCGACGGCTCGCAGGAGAACGGCATCCCGGTCGCCGACGCCATCGCGAAGATCGTGAAGGTCGTCGAGGAGCGGGCGCAGGTCTGACGGACTCAGTCGTCCACGCGGTGAGAGGCCCCCGGAGCGTTCGCAGCGTGCTCCGGGGGCCTCTCGCCGTCCCGGGCGAACGCCTGGAGCAGCCAGGACGAGAACGTGCCGGTGACCGCCCCCAGCAGGGCCAGCCCGCAGACCATGACACCCACCGCCACCAGCCGGCCCAGCGGCGTCACCGGCGCCAGATCGCCGTACCCCACGGTGGACAGCGTCGTACAGGTGAACCAGACCGCGTCGCCGTACGTCACGATGTCCGCGCCCGGCGCGATGTGCTCCTGCTGGTACAGGGCGAGTGAGCCCGCGAAGCCCAGCAGCGTCACCGCGACCCCCGCATAAGCGATCACCCGCGCGTGCAGCGCCAGCCGCGGCCGCTCGTGGCGGCGCTGCACCCGCTGGTAGGTCTGCACGATCCGGACCGGGCGCAGCAGCGGCAGCAGCAGGACGACGGCGTCCAGCCAGTGCGTGCGCAGGAAGCGCGGCAGGCGCTGCCCGCTCAGCCGCAGCCGCACCACGTAGTCCACGACGAAGACGGCCCACGCCGCGAGCGCCACGGCCAGGCACAGGTCCCGCAGCGCGCCGGGCAGGCCCCCGCCGAGGACCCGCAGCGCGTACGAGGCGAGGAAGAGCAGCGACGCCACTGCGAGGACGACGCCGTTGTGCCGCTCCCAGCGGGCCAGGGCAGTGTCGGTCATCCGCCCAGCATCGCCCGGCCGGGCGGGGGCGCCACCCGCCGACACGCCTGGCCGGGGCGACGCCATATGCTGCACTTCATGACGAGTGAGCCGGAGCAGCAGATCGGTCCCGTGGGTGAGCCGGACGGATTCGGGCGCCTGTGGACCCCGCACCGCATCGCCTACATCCAGGGTGAGGGCAAGCCGACGGGCCCCGGCGCCGACGACGGCTGTCCCTTCTGCGCGGCCCCCGCCGTCTCCGACGAGGACGCCCTGATCGTGGCGCGGGGCGAGCACGTCTTCGCGATCCTCAACCTGTACCCGTACAACGGCGGGCACATGATGGTGCTGCCCTACCGGCACGTCGCCGACTACACGGACCTCGACGACGCGGAGACCGCGGAGCTGGCCGCCTTCACCAAGCGCGCCATGACCGCGCTGCGCTCCGCCTCGGGGGCGCACGGGTTCAACATCGGCATGAACCAGGGCGCCGTCGCGGGCGCCGGCATCGCCGCCCACCTGCACCAGCACATCGTCCCGCGCTGGGGCGGCGACACGAACTTCATGCCGGTCGTCGGCCACACGAAGGTGCTGCCGCAGCTGCTCGGCGACACCCGTACCGCGATCGCCAAGGCCTGGCCCGCCGCCTGAGCGGCGCACCGGCCCGGCGCGCGGCGCGGCCGGTGGCCGGGCCTACGCGTCGTACACGTCGGCCTTGCGCGGAGTGGGGTCCTGGACCAGTCCGCTGAGCACACCCGAGCGAGTACCGAACTTCTCCGTGTCCACGCCGTGGTCGACCAGGACCCGCAGCGCCGCGGCGTGCACCACGCGCAACACCGGCGTCGCGGTGCGCAGCGCGTCGTCGGCCATGAAGCGGTGGCGCCAGGGCTGGTCCGCCCAGGCGTGCCGCAGGCCGAACGGCTCGGGCAGGACGATCTTGCCGCCCATGTGGTCGAGTATCGGCGGGTACCAGGTGAAGGGGGCGCGGACCGCGACCCGGACCGCCTCGTCCGCGTCGATGAGCGGCAGCGTCTTCGTCGTCGTCTCCCAGAACCGCACCGCCTTGGCGACCTCCTTGGTCCTCGGTTCGGGCTTCGACGTGAACAGGGAGTTGACCGGGCCGAGCGCGTGGCCGGTCACCTCGATGCGCAGCGTCTCGTGCAGCACCGTCACCGTGATCAGCATGGTGATCACCAGCTGGCCGTCCCAGAGCGTGAACTGCACGCCCAGGTAGTGGCGGTCGCCGCTGCCGAACTGCTGCTCGTTGCAGATCCGCTGTATCTCGTGCTGCCTGATCTGGAAGGCGTCGACGTCCGCGCCCGTCGGGCGGGCCACCGCCGTCGCCTTCTCGCCGATCGGCGTGACGATCCAGTCCTTCACCGACGGGGTCGGGAACCCGCCCGTGTGCAGCGGGCCGCGCTGGAGCAGCCGCAGCTCGTCCTGGATGGCGCGGATGACGTCCCAGCTGCGGAACGGATGGATCTCCTTGCCCGCCTCGGCGGGGACCAGGTCCTCGGCCAGCTGCCAGCTGCCCCAGCGCGTCCCCATGCCCAGGATGCCCTTGGGGCCCGCGTAGAAGACCGAGTTCGACTGCTGCTCCGCGCTGAGCCGCGCCAGGCTCTGGCGCAGCTGCTCGGCCGCGGTCTCGCCGGGGCTGCCCGGCACCGCCTCCGGGATCTTCGCGCCGATCCCGCCGCCGGAGAGCAGCGCCTCCCACCGGTCGCGCAGATCCTTCGCGGTGCGCTCGCAGATCCGCCGCGCCCACAGGCCGCCGATCACCGGAGCCACGAACGAGGCCCGCAGATACCAGGCCCAGAACCCGCCGAACGGCAGCTTGATCAACAGGACCAGCAGACCGATGGCGGCGACCGTCATGATCGTCGTCGCCACCGCGGCCCGCCCGCGCGCCTTGCGCTCCAGCTTCTTCGCCTCGCCCTGCTCCTTGGCGGACTTGCCCTCGGTCTCCTTGACGATTCTCTCGGCCGTCTCGATCCGGGCGTTGTTCGTCCGCCGGATCTGGAACGCGCCTAGCCACAGCAGGAAGCCGGGCAGGAAGAGGAACCCGAAGAGGGCCGTCACACCGGTGAGCAGGCTGTCGCGCTCGCGCCGGATCCGGTTGGCCGCCAGACAGTGCTCGACGACCACCTGCGGTTCCGTACCGAACGACTGGATGAGCGGCTTGCGGCCCGCGCCGAGCATCCGCAGCTGCACCGCCCGCGAGAACGCCTCACCCAGATTGGGCGCGAACAGCGACCACCGGCCGGCCTTCGCCTCGGTCTTGTGCCATTCGTTGTTGGCGTCCTCGATCTTCGACGCCCTGTCGTCCCGGTACGCCGCCGAGGCGATGGCGAACGTCGCCGCGGTCTGGCCCGCCGACCCCTGCAACGGGACCTGCGCGCCCGGCCTGAAATCGAATGCATCGTCCGCCACTGCCCGCCCCCATCACCGCACGCTGTCGCTGCTGCGGCTTTTCCCGACTTCCACGCCCCGCACACCTGTTGATCAGTTGATCGTCCTGATCCGCCGACCGTGGACCAGCGTAACGGCCGCCGCCGACATCCACCCCGGCAAGACGGATGCCGGTGGCGCGAGCGGCGGCGAAGGGAGCAACTACGGCGTGGACCGGGCCTGTTCGCGCAGCCTCGCGCCCACCTGCGCCGGCATCGGCTCGTGCCGCGCGTAGCCGCGGCCGAAGCGGGCCGTGCCGTGCGAGAGCGAGCGCAGGTCCACCGCGTACCGGCCGATCTCGATCTCCGGCACCTCGGCCCGTACGAGGGTGCGCCCGCCCGGCGCCTGTTCGGTGCCGACGACGCGCCCGCGGCGCCCGGACAGGTCGCTCATCACGGCACCCACGTAGTCGTCCCCGACCAGCACCCGCACCTCGGCGACCGGCTCCAGGAGGTGGATCGTGGCGGCGGCCGCCGCCTCGCGCAGCGCGAGCGCCCCGGCCGTCTGGAACGCCGCGTCGGAGGAGTCCACCGCGTGCGCCTTGCCGTCCAGCAGCGTCACCCGCACGTCGGTCAGCGGGTACCCGGCCGCGACGCCCCGGGCCGCCTGCGCGCGGACGCCCTTCTCGACGGAGGGGACGAACTGCCGCGGCACCGCCCCGCCGACGACCTTGTCCACGAACTCGATGCCGGACCCGCCCGGCAGCGGTTCCACCTCGATCGCGCAGATCGCGAACTGCCCGTGCCCGCCGGACTGTTTCACGTGCCGCCCGCGCCCCGCGGAGCGGCCCGCGAACGTCTCCCGCAGCGACACCTGGTGCGCGACCACGTCGACCCGCACCCCGTACCGGCTGCGCAGCCGCTCCAGGGCGACGTCCGCGTGCGCCTCGCCCAGGCACCACAGCACCAGCTGGCGCGTGTCCTGGTTCTGCTCCAGGCGCATCGTCGGATCCTCCGCGACGAGCCGCGCGAGCCCCTGCGACAGTTTGTCCTCGTCCGCCTTGCCGTGGGCCCGGACGGCGAGCGGCAGCAACGGGTCCGGCATGTCCCACGCCGCCATCAGCAGCGGATCGTCCTGCGCCGAGAGGGTGTCGCCCGTCTCGGCGCGGCGCAGTTTCGCCACGCACGCCAGATCCCCCGCGACGCACCGTGTCAGCGTGCGCTGCCGCTTGCCGAACGGCGCCGACAGCGCGCCGATCCGCTCGTCCGACTCGTGCAGGGCGCGGTCCGCGTGGGCGTGGTCCTCCAGGCCGTGCCCGGACACGTGCACCGTCGCGTCCGGGCGCAGAGTGCCGGAGAAGACCCGGACCAGCGAGATGCGGCCCACGTACGGGTCGGAGGCCGTCTTGACGACCTCGGCCACCAGCGGGCCGTCCGGGTCGCAGGCCCCGACCGTGCGGGCCGTGCCGCCGGGCGTGCGCACCGCGGGCGCCGCGCGCTCCAGCGGCGAGGGGAAACCCCCCGTGACCAGCTCCAGGAGCTCGACCGTGCCGAGCCCCTGGCGGGCGCCCGGCGGCGCGGGCGCCGCGGCGAGGACCGGGTGGAAGACGCCGCGCGCGACGGCCCGCTCCAGATCCTCGACCAGCGTCGTGAAGTCGAGTTCCGCGCCGCTCAGATAGCGGTCCATGAGGGTCTCGTCCTCGCTCTCCGCGATGATCCCCTCGATGAGCCGGTTGCGGGCCTCCTCGATCGCGGGCAGCCGCTCCGCGCCGGGTGCGGACTCCGCGCGTTCGCCCCGCGCGTAGTCGTACAGGCGCTGCGAGAGGAGGCCGACGAGCCCCGTCACGGGCGCGTGGCCGTCCGCGCCCTGCGGGCCGTGCAGTGGCAGGTACAGCGGGAGCACGGCGTCGGGGTCCTCGCCCCCGAAGACCCGCGCACAGGTCCGTGTCATCTCCGCGAAGTCGGCGCGCGCCGCCTCCAGGTGGGTGACGACGATCGCCCGCGGCATGCCGACGGCGGCACACTCCTCCCACACCATGCGGGTCGCGCCGGCCATCGTCTGCGGGCTCTCGGCCGCCGAGACGACGAACAGGGCCGCGTCCGCCGCGCGCAGACCGGCCCGCAACTCCCCGACGAAATCCGCGTGGCCGGGGGTGTCCAGCAGATTGATCTTGTAGCCGCCCCACTCCACCGGGACGAGCGAGAGCTGGACCGAGCGCTGTTGGCGGTGCTCGATCGCGTCGTGGTCGGAGAGGGTGGTGCCGTCCTCGACCCGCCCCGCCCGGCCGACCGCCCCCGCGGTCAGCGCGAGCGCCTCCACCAGGGTCGTCTTGCCCGAGCCGCTGTGGCCGACCAGCACCACGTTCCGTACCGACGCGGGGTGGTCGGCCGTCGCCGCCCTGCCGGCGGCTCCGGGGTGTGCGTGCGCCTTGTCGCCCATGCCTTGCCTCCCGGTTGTCGCACGGTGAGGTGGTTCGTGTGGGACGTGAGAGCGCGGACGCACGGATCCGCGTGCGGAGGCGGCTTCGGCGACGCCCGCGGTGGCATCGAGCTTTCCACTCCGGTCACGGTGCGTCCATACGTCGTACGCGAGTCCACGCGCGCGTGGCGGCCCGGCGGTCGTTCTCCCGCGCGCGTGACTACGATGGGCCAGCCGGTGGCCAGAGGGGTCACCCGGCACCGACCCTCGGGAAGGCCATGCTGAACAAGTACGCGCGTGCATTCTTCACGCGTGTCCTCACACCGTTCGCCGCGTTTCTCATCCGTCGCGGGGTCAGTCCCGACACGGTGACACTCCTCGGCACCGCCGGAGTGATGGCGGGGGCGCTGGTCTTCTACCCGCGCGGAGAGTTCTTCTGGGGCACGGTCGTCATCACGCTGTTCGTCTTCTCGGACCTCGTGGACGGCAACATGGCGCGCCAGCTGGGCCGCTCCAGCCGCTGGGGCGCGTTCCTCGACTCCACGCTCGACCGGGTCGCCGACAGCGCCGTCTTCGGCGGTCTGGCCCTGTGGTACGGCGGTTCGGGCGACGACAACGTCCTGGCCGCGGTCTCCATCTTCTGCCTCGCCAGTGGCCAGGTCGTCTCCTACACGAAGGCGCGCGGCGAGGCGATCGGCCTGCCCGTCGCCGTCAACGGCCTGGTGGAGCGCGCCGAGCGCCTCGTCATCTCGCTGGTCGCCGCGGGCTTGGCGGGCCTGCACAAGTTCGGGGTGCCCGGCATCCAGTACCTGCTGCCGGCCGCGCTGTGGATCGTCGCCGTGGGCAGCCTCGTGACCCTGATCCAGCGGGTGGTGACCGTCCGCCGCGAGTCCGCGGAGGCCGACGCCGCGGCCGCGGCCGCCGCCCAGGAGGAGGCCGCCTCGTGAGCGGCGTCCAGGAGCGGGTGACGGACGCGCTGTACGGGCTCGGCTGGGCCACCGTCAAGAAGCTGCCCGAGCCGGTCGCGCGGCGGCTGGGCCGGAGCATCGCCGACGCCGTGTGGAAGCGGCGCGGCAAGGGCGTGCTGCGCCTGGAGGCCAATCTCGCCCGGGTGGTCCCCGACGCGACGCCCCAGAAGCTGGCCGCGCTGTCCCGGGCGGGCATGCGCTCCTACCTGCGCTACTGGATGGAGTCCTTCCGGCTGCCCGCGTGGAGCCGGCAGCGCATCGCGGAGGGCGTCGAGGTCAAGGACGTCCACCTGCTCACCGAGGGACTGGCGGCCGGCAAGGGCGTCGTGCTCGCCCTGCCCCACATGGGCAACTACGACCTCGCGGGCGCCTGGGTCACCACCAAGCTGGACACCCCGTTCACCACCGTCGCCGAGCGGCTCAAGCCGGAGACCCTGTACGACCGCTTCGTGGCGTACCGCGAGGGGCTCGGCATGGAGGTGCTGCCGCACACCGGCGGCTCCGCCTTCGGGGCGCTGGCCCGGCGGCTGCGCGCGGGCGGCCTGGTCTGCCTGGTCGCCGACCGCGACCTGTCGACCTCCGGGGTGGAGGTCAAGTTCTTCGGCGAGGCGACGCGGATGCCGCCCGGACCCGCGCTGCTCGCCCAGCAGACGGGCGCGTTGCTCCTGCCCGTCACCCTCTGGTACGACTCCTCGTCCATCATGCGGGGCCGCGTCCACCCGCCGGTCGACGTGCCGGAGACAGGTACCCGGGCGGAGAAGACGTCCGTCATGACACAGGCGGTGGCCGACGCCTTCGCCACAGGGATCGCGGACCATCCGGAGGACTGGCACATGCTGCAACGTCTGTGGCTCGCCGACCTGGAGCACGTCGAGGAGCGGCCCGCGTGAGGATCGGCATCGTCTGCCCGTACTCCTGGGACGTGCCGGGCGGCGTCCAGTTCCACATCCGCGATCTGGCGGAGCACCTCATCGCCCTCGGGCACGAGGTCTCCGTCCTCGCCCCGGCGGACGACGAGACCCCGCTGCCGCCGTACGTCGTCTCGGCGGGCCGCGCGGTCCCGGTGCCGTACAACGGCTCGGTGGCCCGGCTCAACTTCGGCTTCCTGAGCGCCGCGCGCGTGCGCCGCTGGCTGCACGACGGCGCGTTCGACGTGATCCACATCCACGAACCGACCTCGCCCTCGCTCGGCCTGCTGTCGTGCTGGGCGGCGCAGGGCCCCATCGTCGCGACCTTCCACACCTCCAACCCCCGCTCGCGGGCGATGATCGCCGCGTACCCGATCCTGCAGCCCGCCCTGGAGAAGATCAGCGCGCGCATCGCGGTCAGCGAGTACGCGCGCCGTACCCTCGTCGAACACCTGGGCGGGGACGCGGTGGTCATCCCGAACGGGGTCGACGTCGACTTCTTCGCGCGCGCCGAGCCCAAGGCGGAGTGGCGCGGCGGGCCCGGGGCCGGCGCGCGGGGCGGCACGATCGGCTTCATCGGACGCATCGACGAGCCCCGCAAGGGGCTGCCGGTCCTGATGAAGGCGCTGCCGAAGATCCTCGCGGAGCGGCCCGAGACCCGGCTCCTGGTCGCCGGCCGCGGCGACGAGGTGGAGGCCGTCGCGTCCCTGCCCAAGGAGATGCGCGAGCGCGTCGAGTTCCTCGGCATGGTCAGCGACGTCGACAAGGCGCGGTTCCTGCGCAGCATCGACGTCTACGTCGCCCCGAACACCGGCGGCGAGAGCTTCGGGATCATCCTCGTCGAGGCGATGTCGGCGGGCGCCCCGGTGCTCGCCTCCGACCTGGACGCCTTCGCCCAGGTCCTCGACCAGGGAGCGGCCGGCGAGCTGTTCGCGAACGAGGACGCGGACGCGCTGGCGGACGCGGCGCTGCGCCTGCTGGCCGACCCCGCCCGCCGCGACGATCTGCGCGAGCGCGGCAGCAAGCACGTGCGCCGCTTCGACTGGTCGACCGTCGGCGCCGACATCCTCTCGGTCTACGAGACGGTGACGCACGGCGCGGCGGTGGTGGCCGCCGACGAACGCACGGGCCTGCGGGCCCGGTTCGGCCTGGCCCGCAACTGAGCGCCGGGCGGGGCCCCTGCCGCGCGCGCGGGGGCCGGCCCCGGCACCGGTAATCTTGCCGCCCGTGACCGCCACCCTGATCTGGATCGCCGTAGCCCTCTTCGCCATCGGCCTCTACCTGAGCTGGACCGCGGGACGCCTCGACCGGCTGCACGCCCGCATCGACGCGGCCCGCGCCGCCCTCGACGCCCAACTGCTGCGCCGCGCCTCCGTCGCCCAGGAACTGGCCACCTCCGGGGTGCTCGACCCGGCCGCCTCGATCGTGCTCTACGAGGCCGCGCACGCCGCCCGGCAGGCCGAGGAGGAGCAGCGCGAGGTCGCCGAGAGCGAACTGAGCCAGGCGCTGCGCGCGGTCTTCGGCGACGCCGCCCAGATCGAGACCGTCCGGGAGGCGCCCGGCGGCGAGGAGGCGGCCGAGGAACTGGCCCAGGCGGTGCGCCGGGTGCCCATGGCCCGCCGCTTCCACAACGACGCCGTCCGCGCGGTCCGCGCCCTGCGCCGCCACCGCACCGTCCGCTGGTTCCGGCTCGCCGGCCACGCCCCGTTCCCCCTGGCCGTCGAGATGGACGACGAGCCCCCGGCGTCCGTCGCCGACCGCGCCACTTCGTAGGGCCACGCCGCAAAAGGAGCCACCGGCTGTTCATTGGCTCTTGCAGTGGCCTGGCCCACGGCGGTTACCTCGGTGGTGCATCGAGCCTTCGTCACCGAGTGAGGTCACCCGTGTCCAGCAGCACCCCGCAGCCCGCCGCCCCCGCGCTTCCCGAAGCTCCCGCCACCGGCACCGCCCGCGTCAAGCGCGGCATGGCCGAGCAGCTCAAGGGCGGCGTCATCATGGACGTGGTCGACGCCGAGCAGGCGAAGATAGCCGAGGACGCGGGCGCCGTCGCCGTCATGGCCCTGGAGCGGGTCCCGGCCGACATCCGCAAGGACGGCGGCGTGGCCCGGATGTCCGACCCGAACATGATCGAGGAGATCATCGGCGCGGTCTCCATCCCGGTCATGGCCAAGTCCCGCATCGGCCACTTCGTCGAGGCCCAGGTCCTGCAGTCCCTCGGCGTCGACTACATCGACGAGTCCGAGGTCCTGACCCCGGCCGACGAGGTCAACCACAGCGACAAGTTCGCCTTCACCACGCCGTTCGTCTGCGGCGCCACCAACCTCGGCGAGGCCCTGCGCCGCATCGCCGAGGGCGCGGCCATGATCCGCTCCAAGGGCGAGGCCGGCACCGGCAACGTCGTGGAGGCCGTCCGCCACCTGCGCCAGATCAAGAACGAGATCGCCCGCCTGCGCGGCTTCGACAACAACGAGCTGTACGCCGCCGCCAAGGACCTGCGCGCCCCCTACGAGCTGGTCAAGGAGGTCTCCGAGCTGGGCCGGCTGCCCGTGGTCCTCTTCTCCGCCGGGGGTGTCGCCACCCCGGCCGACGCCGCGCTCATGCGCCAGCTCGGCGCCGAGGGCGTCTTCGTCGGCTCCGGCATCTTCAAGTCGGGCGACCCGGCCAAGCGCGCCGCCGCCATCGTGAAGGCCACCACCTTCTACGACGACCCCAAGGTCATCGCGGACGCCTCCCGCAACCTCGGCGAGGCCATGGTCGGCATCAACTGCGACACCCTGCCCGAGACCGAGCGCTACGCGAACCGGGGCTGGTAACCACCATGAGCACCACCCCCGTCATCGGCGTCCTGGCGCTCCAGGGCGACGTACGGGAGCACCTCATCGCCCTGGCCACGGCCGACGCCGTGGCCAGGCCGGTGCGGCGCCCCGAAGAGCTGGCCGAGGTCGACGGCCTGGTCATCCCCGGCGGCGAGTCGACGACCATCTCCAAACTGGCCGAGCTGTTCGGCCTGATGGAGCCCCTGCGCGCGCGCGTGCGCGCCGGGATGCCCGTCTACGGCACCTGCGCCGGCATGATCCTGCTCGCCGACAAGATCCTCGACCCGCGCTCGGGCCAGGAGTCCCTCGGCGGCATCGACATGATCGTGCGCCGCAACGCCTTCGGGCGGCAGAACGAGTCCTTCGAAGCGGCCGTCCACGTCCGGGGCGTCGAGGGCGCTCCGGTCGAGGGCGTCTTCATCCGCGCCCCCTGGGTGGAGTCCGTGGGCGCGGCCGTGGAGGTGCTCGCCGAGCACGAAGGGCACATCGTGGCCGTGCGGCAGGGCGACGCGCTGGCGACGTCCTTCCACCCCGAGCTGACCGGGGACCACCGGCTCCACGGCCTTTTCGTCGACATGGTGCGGGCGAAGGGTGCCGCGGGTTCCTTGTAGGATCGCTGCGTTCGTACTGAGGTTGGTTACGCGAAGGAGACAGGCAGATGTCCGGCCACTCTAAATGGGCTACGACGAAGCACAAGAAGGCCGTGATCGACGCCAAGCGCGGCAAACTCTTCGCGAAGATGATCAAGAACATCGAGGTCGCGGCCCGCACGGGCGGCGCCGACGTGTCCGGTAACCCGACCCTCTTCGACGCCATCCAGAAGGCCAAGAAGAGCTCGGTCCCGAACAAGAACATCGACTCCGCGGTCAAGCGCGGCGCCGGTCTCGAAGCCGGTGGCGCCGACTACGAGACGATCATGTACGAGGGGTACGGTCCGAACGGCGTCGCGGTGCTCATCGAGTGCCTCACCGACAACCGCAACCGCGCCGCCTCCGACGTGCGCGTCGCCATGACCCGCAACGGCGGCAACATGGCCGACCCGGGCTCCGTGTCGTACCTCTTCCACCGCAAGGGCGTCGTGGTCGTCCCCAAGGGCGAGCTGAGCGAGGACGACGTCCTCGGAGCCGTCCTCGACGCGGGCGCCGAAGAGGTCAACGACCTGGGCGAGTCCTTCGAGGTGCTCTCCGAGGCCACCGACCTCGTCGCGGTCCGCACCGCCTTGCAGGACGCCGGCATCGACTACGACTCCGCCGACGCCAACTTCGTCCCGACCATGCAGGTCGAGCTGGACGAGGAAGGCGCGCGCAAGATCTTCAAGCTGATCGACGCCCTGGAGGACAGCGACGACGTGCAGAACGTCTTCGCCAACTTCGACGTCTCGGACGAGGTCATGGAGAAGGTCGACGCCTGACCGCGGCTCGGTGAACTTCCCCCGTCGTGGTCATACCCCCAGCCTACGGGCGGGC
>NZ_JBEXOS010000057.1:0-50776 GCF_040611655.1 Streptomyces sp. NPDC006552 | reverse complement strand
TGACTCTGCGCTCGCTGTGCAGACCCGTTGTGGTTGCCCGGTGGCCGGGGAGGGCGCGGCGCGCCCTCCCCGGCCACCGTCGCGTCCGGAGCACGTACGGAAAGGCAGCCCAGTGACCCAGCAGCGAACCGGCGGCGTGTCGGAGCTCTCCTACGCGCAGGAGCACGAGTACGGGCGGCTGCGGGAGACCCAGCAGCCCACGAAGGTCGTTCAGCTCGCCGAGCGGATCGAGGGCCCGCTGGACGTGCCGGCCCTGCATCGCGCCCTCTCGGCCCTGGTGACCATGCACGAGGCGCTGCGGCTGCGCGTGGGCACGGCGTCCGACGGCCGGCCCGTGCAGTGGCTCGCCGACGCGCCCCCGCCCGAGGGCCTGCTCGACGCCCGCCGGATCAAGGCCCGCTCACCGGAGCAGTTCGGGACGTACCTGGCCGGGGCCCGCGCCCAGGCGCTCGCGGAGCCCTTCGACCTGAGCAGCCGGCCTCCCTTCCGCTTCCGCCTCTTCCGCTACTCCGAGCAGCTGCACGCGCTCATCGTCGATCTGCCGACGCTGACCGCCGATCTCGCCAGCCGCTCCCTCGTCCGCGGCCGGCTGTGGGAGGCCTACGGCGCCGCGCTGGCGGACCAGGAGTACGCGAGCGACGGTGAGGGGGACGGGCTGCTCGCCGCGATCAGCCGGGCCCGCGAGCAGCACGACCGGCGTTCCGCCACGGTCGAGCACCGCTACTGGTCCCGCAAATTCGAGGCCATGGCCGCGCTGTTGGACGAGCCGGAGAACGCCGGGAGCGGAGCCGACGCCCCCTCCGATGCCCCGGCACCTGCCGCGATCACGCGTTTCTCGTTCATTCCGGGCCCGGCCGTCGCCTCTCTGCGGCTCAGCTGCCGGGAGGCGAAAGTGACGCTCTTCCAGTTCGCGCTCGCCCATTTCGCCCGCATCTATTTCCTGCACACGACGCGGCCCGGTCTCGCGATGACGCTTCCGCTGGACACGCGGAGCACCGGCGAACGGACCGTGGTGGGCAAATTCTCCCGGGGCCTGCCGATTCTCGTCGAACGCTCCACTGATCTCACGACGCTCCTGCGCCGGATCGGCTCCGAACTGATGCAGACGATGCGTCATCAGCACATCGCGTATACCGACCTGTGCCGGGCGCGGAGAGCGCCGGGCCGGGCGGACGGCGACGGGCTGCGCGGCGCCATCGTCCGCTACACCCTGCACGCGGAGCGTTTCGTGGAGGCCGGTCCCGGCGGGCTGCGTCTCACGCACAACGCGTTCGCCCCGCAGGTCAACTACACCTGCGACGGCATCAGTTTCATCGTCAACGAATACCAGCAGAGTGTGACGTTTGTCCTCTGTTTCGACCCCCGTGAGTTCTCGGTGGCGCAGGCGGACCGCTTCACGGCGGACCTGAACACGGCGCTCGGCGCCGTCGCCCGCTCCGCGTCGCCGTGGGCCGTCTTCCCGGGAGACCCCTCGTGACCATGTTCCCCTCCTCCCCTTCTCGCTCGGCGTCGCCCCACGGCGGCGACGCCCCCGCGGCGCTCACTGAACCACCGGACCCGGCACCACCCCGTCCCGGCCCGCTGCGCTACCGCCGGCAGGCGGTCAAGGCACGCGGCGGCTCCCGGGAGTTGGGCCCGGCCCTGGAGACCGGCCGGCTGCTGAGCCGACCGCTCCTGCTGCGTCGGCTGACCGAGAGGTGGCTGCCCTCGCGCGACCGGCGGCGCGTGCCGGTGCGGCTCCAGGCGCAGACCAGCGACTGCGGCGCCGCCAGCCTCTCCATGGTGCTGGCCCTGCACGGCGTCGACGTACCGGTGCGGGAGCTGCGAGAGGCCACCGCCACCGGCAGGGACGGTGTCTCCGCCCGCCGGCTCCTGGACGTCGCCCGCGGGTACGGGTTCGAGGGGCGGGGCGTGCGGGTGCCGTTGCCGCGGCTGCACGATCTGCCCACCGGCGCCGTCCTGTTCTGGAACTTCGACCACTTCGTGGTCCTGGAGCGGGTCAGCGGGCGGTGGGTCTACCTCGTCGACCCGCAGCACGGCCGCAGACGGCTGCCGCTCGAACAGGTCGGAGACTCGTTCACCGGGGTGGCACTGGTCCTGACCCCGCCGCTCGAGGACCCCTCCGCGGGGCGCGGACCCAAGCGCCCGGCGGGAACCGACCGGCCCTGGCGGTATCTGCGGCTGTTCCTCCCCAGGACACGTCGCTGGACGCCCTTCGTCGTCTGCTCGCTGCTGCTGCTCGGCTTCAACCTCGCGACCCCGCTGGCCACGAACTACGTGGTGGAGAGCGTGGCGCCGGGGCACGCCCTCGGCCACCTGGAGTTCCTCGCCGTCGGGCTCGGCTGCCTCGTCGGCCTCGACTTCGTCCTGCAGTTCGTCCGCTCCGCCGCGTTCCTGACCATCCAGACGCTGGTCGACGAGACGGTGACCCTCGGCATCGTGCACCGGCTGTTCGCGCTGCCGTACGGGTTCTTCACCAGCCGCAGTCCGGGCGATCTGCAACAGCGGGTACGGACCAGCTCGACCGTGCGGCAGACGCTCTCCGCCACCGCCTTCGCCAGCGTCTTCGACGGGCTGCTGATCCTCGTCTACATGGCCCTGCTGCTGATCGCCGATCCGCTGCTCGCCGCCTTCGTCATCGTGCTGGCGCTCCTCCAGGTCGCGCTGGTGGCCCTGTTCTGGCGGCGCCAGGGGTATGCGGGCGCCGACGCCCTGGAGGCGCAGGCGCGGGCGGACGGGGAACTGACCGAACTCCTGGAAGGCATGGGCACCCTGAAGTCGGCCGGTCTGGAAGCGGTGGCCGGGCGACGGTTCAGCCAGACCCTCGCCGAGGAGCTGAACACCCGGCTGCGCAGTCGGCGCCTGGCGGCCCTGGCGTCGAGTCTGAGTATCGCCTTGCAGGTCGGTGCTCCGCTGCTCATCCTGGTCGCCGGCTCGGTCCGCATCGCGCAGGGCGGGATCTCCGAGGGCAGGGTGCTGGGCTTCAGCGTGCTGGCCATGGGGCTGCTGGTGCCGCTCGCCAACCTGGCCCAGGTCGGCCTGCAGACGTCGGCGCTCGGCGCCTCCCTCTCCCGGCTGAGCGACATCCTGGAGTCCCCGGCGGAGCGGCCGCCCGGTACGGCGGGGCCCCGCGTCGCGGGCGAACTCGCCGTGGAGAACGTCTCGTTCGCCTACCAGGGCGGGCCCCCGGTGCTCACCGACGTCTCGTTCGACGTGCCGCGCGGCAGCTTCACCACGCTCATCGGGGCGTCGGGCTCGGGCAAGTCGACCTGCGGGCTGCTGCTGGCCGGTCTGTACGGCCCGACCGCGGGGCGCGTGCTCGCCGGAGGTCAGGACCTCGCCTCGGTCGACACCGCCGACTACCGTCGCGCCATCGCCTTCGTCGCCCAGGACGCACGGCTGTTCGGCGCCAGCATCCGCGACAACATCGCCTGGGGCGGCACCGACGTGTCGGACGCGGACGTGCAGGAGGCGGCCCGGGTGGCGGGCATCCATGAGGACGTGGCGGCCATGCCCATGGGTTACCAGACCCTGCTCGCCCCGGGGGGCGGCGGGCTCTCCGGCGGCCAGCGGCAGCGGGTGGTGCTGGCGCGTGCGCTGGTGCGCAAGCCACGGCTGCTCATTCTCGACGAAGCGACCAGCGCGCTCGATCCGGTGGTGGAGCGGGAGGTGTTCCGGCGGCTGACCGCGCTGGGCTGCACCCTGGTGGTGATCGCCCACCGGCTGACCGCGGTGGAGGACGCCGACCAGGTGGTGGTGCTGGAGAGGGGCCGGGTCGTGCAGCGCGGCCGGCACCGCGATCTCATGGCCGCCGACGGCCCGTACCGGGAGCTGGCCTCGTGAGGGCCGCGCACGGGAGATCCACGGCGACACACACCGACGACCGGCTCGCGTGCGCGGGCACCGCCACCGCGGCGAGCGGCGGCGTCGAGCCGCCCGTACCTGACGTGGTGGCGCTGCTCGACGCGGCGGCCGGGCGCTTCGGGGAGCGGCCCGGTGTCACCGATGACGCGGGCAGCTGGACCTGGCGCGAGCTCCAGGCCGCGAGCCGTCGCGTCGCCGGTGCCCTGCTGGCCCGGGGAGTCGCTCCGGGCGACCGGGTGCTGGTCGTGCTGGCGCCCGGCCGTCCGTTCACGGCGGTGCTCTTCGGCGCGCTGCGCGTCGGCGCCGTCGTCGTACCGGCGGGCGGCTCCGCCTCGCCGTTCGAACTGGGCTGGGTGCTGACCGACGCCGCGCCCCGGGTGCTCGTGTCGGACCGCGCCGAACTCACCGCCCTCGCCGAGCGCGTGGGAGCGAGGCCGGTCACCCCGGCGGAGCTGCTGGACGGACCGGTGGCCGAGCCGGTGGCCGTCCCTGCCGACGGCACGGCCCTGCTGCTGTACACCTCCGGTTCCACCGGGCGCCCTAAGGGCATCGTCTGCCCGCACCGGGCGGTCGCCTTCGCCGCCCGCGCGATCTTCGGGCGGCTGGCCTACCGCCCGGACGACGTGGTGTTCACCCGGCTCCCGCTCTCCTTCGACTACGGGCTCTACCAGATCTTCCTCTGTGCCCTGGCGGGGGCCGAACTGGTGCTGCCGGACGGCACGGCCTCGTCCCGCGAACTGGTGGCGCTGCGCGCGGCCGGGGCCACCGTCGTGCCGGTCGTCCCCACGTACGCGGCCATGCTGGCGCGGCTCGCGGCCCGCGACCGGCGTCCGCTGCCGGTCCGGCTGTTCACCAACACCGGTGCCGCGCTGACCGGTCAGGACGTCCACCGGCTGCGCGGCGCCTTCCCCGGCGCGGCGGTGGTCTGCATGTACGGCATGAGCGAGTGCAAGCGGATCACCGTCGCCGACCCCGACGAGGACCTGGCCCACCCGGCGACCGTGGGCCGGGCCCTGCCCGGCACCCGCCTGTGGGTGGTGGACCCCGCCGGGAGGCCCCTGCCGCCCGGCGAGAGCGGGGAGATCGTGGCGGCGGGCCCCCACGTGATGGCCGGCTACTGGAGGGCCGAGGAGCAGAACGCCGTGCGATTCCGCCCGGCGCCGGACGGCGCGGGTCCGGCGGTGTTCACCGGCGATCACGGCCGGCTCGACGCCGACGGACGGCTGTACTTCGCGGGTCGCGCCGACGACCTGTTCAAGCGGCGCGGCTGGCGCATGGGCACTCAGGAACTGGAGCTGGCAATGCTCGACATACCCGGAGTGCGGGCCGCGGCGGCGGTCCCGCCCGCCGCGGACGGCACCCTGACCGTGTGGGCGGTCACCGACCTCGCGCCGGAGGGGGTATTGCGCGGTCTCTGCGAGCGCCTCGGCGCCGCCCGCACCCCCGACCGGTGCGTCGTCGTCGCCGACCTGCCGCGCACCGCGCACGGCAAGGTCGACCGGGCCGCACTGCCCGCGCCGGAAGGGGCCGCGCGGTGAGCCCGGTCACGGCCGCCCTGGCCGACGGCGTGCCGGGGCCCCTGGACCACGCCGGGCTGCACGCCCTCGCGGAGCGGTTCGGCACCCCCGCGTACGTCTACGATCTGGCCGCCCTGCGCGAGGCCGCCGACGCTCTGCGCGCCGATCTGCCCGCCGGGGCCGCGCTGCTGTACTCGGTGAAGGCCAATCCGCACCCGCTGGTCGTCCGGGAGCTCGCCGGGTGCGGTCTGCGCAGCGAGATCAGCTCGCTGGGCGAGCTGGCGGCGGTGCGCAGTGCCGGCGCCCGGTGTGCGGACGCCCTGTACACGGGACCGGGCAAGACCCCCGGTGAGCTGCGCGGCGCGCTCGACGCGGGCGTGCGGCAGTTCTCCGTCGAGTCGCTCGCCGACCGCGACCGGCTTGCCCGGGCCTGCCGGGACACCGGCACGCGGGCGGAGTACCTGGTGCGGCTCAACGGGCCGCGCGGCAGCAGTGGCGGTTCGCTGCGGATGACCGGACGCCCGACGGCCTTCGGCACCGACTGGCAGGCGCGGGAGGAGCTGGCGGCGCTGTTCACCCCGGCCGGGCCCGCCCGGCCGGTCGGCACCCACACCTTCTCGGCCACCAACGTCGAGGACCCGCGGGCGCTGGCCGTCGAGCTCCGGCAGGCGCTGGCCACCTCGGTCGAGGTCGCCCGGAGCGCCGGTTTCGTACCGGAACTCCTCGACCTCGGCGGGGGCTTCCCCGCTCCGATGGCGCGGCCGGGCCCGCTTCCGCGGTTTCCCGCGCTGGCGGGAACCCTCGCGGCCGCTCTCGACGCGCACTTCCCCGGTCGCGGCCAGGACGGCGGACCGGGTGTCGCCTTCGAGACGGGCCGTCATCTGACCGCCGCCGCGGGCACGTTGCTCACCACGGTCGTCGACGTCAAGCGCTCCGGTGACCGGACCTTCGTGGTTCTGGACGCGGGCGTCAACGTCCTGGGCGGGATGTCCGGCCTGGGCCGTCTCATGGCTCCCCGGACGGTCCCGGTGCCCGTCCTGCCCGCTGAAGGGGCCCGGCCGCCGATCGCGCCCGCCCCCTCCCGCGCGGAGCGGGTGAGCCTCGTCGGGCCGCTCTGCACCCCTCTGGACGTACTCAATCCGGCCGCCGACCTGGCCGATCCCCGGCCCGGCCAGGTGCTGGCCGTGCCCAACACCGGCGCCTACGGACTGACCGCGAGCCTGCTGGGCTTCCTCAGCCGTCCGGCGCCCGTCGAGATCACGGTGGACGGACGCACGGTGGTGTCGGCCCGACAACTGACGCTGCGGACAACGGGAGTTGACATCCATGCCTGAGACCGGTCTGCGCGGGGCGCAGCGTCCCGCGGTACCTCGTGAGCGCATCGAGGGGCCCGATACGCTCGCCCGGCTCGTCGCGGTCCTTGCCGAGCACGCCGACGCGGCCGACCGCGAGGCCGCGTTCCCCGAGGAGAGCGTGGACGCGTTGCGGCGCGCGGGGTATCTCGGCTTTCTGGTCCCCACCGAGCACGGGGGAATGGGCGGGGACCTGGCGGGGCTGGTGGCGACCGCCCAGGCCCTCGCGGGGGGCTGCCTGTCGACCGCCATGATCTGGGTGATGCACTGCCAGCAGGTCGATGCCCTCGTCCGGCACGCCGGCTCCGGGCTGCTCGACCGGCTCCTGCCCGCCGTCGCCCGCGGCGAGCTGTACCTGGCCTCCGTCACTACCGGGCCGGTGACCGGCGGGCACTTGCTGACCGCCGCCGAACCACTGCGCCGCACAACCGACGACGCGTCGCAGGACGGCGGTCTGTGGCTGGAGCGGACCGCCCCCGTCGTCACCGGGGGCGGTCACGCCGACGGCTTCCTCGTCACCATGCGCGCGGCGCAGGACGCGGGCCGGCACTCCGTGTCCCTCGTCTACGCCGACCGGTCGGCCCTGACCGTCGAGTCCACCGGCAAGTGGAAGACCCTGGGCATGCGCGGTACCGACAGCGGGCCGCTGCGGCTGCGGGGCGAAGTCCCGGCCGATCAGGTCGTCGGTGCTCCGGGCGGGTTCCGCCGGGTGGCGACCGACAGCATGATCCCGCTCGCCCATCTCGGCTGGAGCGCGTGCTGGCTCGGCGCGGCGCGTGGTGCGCTGCGCGGACTGCTGGGGTGGTTGCGCGGCAGCTCCGCGCACGACACGACGTCCCCGCTGGTCCGCGAGCGCCTCGCGCGCGTACGGCTCGAACTGGAGCTGGTCAGCGCCTATCTGGAACGGATGCGGGAACGGGTCGACGAGGTGCGTGCCGTCGGTGGCAGCCTCGACGCCCCCGCTCTGCAGATTCAGCTCAACACCCTCAAACTCGCCGCTTCCGAGCTGTCGTTCAGCGCGGTGGACCGCATGGTCCAGCTGGCCGGACTCTCGGCCGGCTACGGCGCCGAGAGTCCGCTGCGCCTGGAGCGTGTCTTCCGGGACCTGCGGTCGGCCGCCCTCAACTACGCCAACGACCGGCTGCTGACGGCCAACGGCTCCCTCGCGCTGCTCGACCGGAAGGTGGGTCTGCTGTGAACGCGCCGTACCCGGCATCAGAGCGCCGCCCGTGGCCACCCGTCCCTGCCGAGGTCGCCGCCCCGCCGGTCACCGTGTCGTGGTTCGACCTGCGCCTGGAGGTGGTCACCGCCCTCGACGGCGTCCGCGCCGAGATCGCGGCGCAGCACGAAGTACTGGACGCCGCCCCCAGGTCTCGTACGGACCACCGCGTGACGCTGGTCATCGACCCCGGGCTCGTCGAGCGCGTCCGCTCGGCCGGCGCCGGACGGCCCTCCACGTCGGTGGAGTCGTTCGCCGGATGGTGGTACGAGACCTGGCCGGGCGAGGGAGCGGGCCGGGTGCTGGCCTCCGGCGAGGGCCAGGAGTGGGATCACGTCCTGCTCACCGAGGACTTCGTCTCCTGGACGGTGGTCGGCGCGGCGGTGGACGGAGCCGCTGTCGCCGTGGGCCGGCTGCTGCGTGAGCTGATCCGTGAGGATCTGGTACGGCGGGGGGCGCTGATGTTCCACGCCGGGGCCGCGGTGCTGCCCGACGGCCGGGCCGTGATGCTGCCCGGTGACGCCGGGGCGGGCAAGACCTCGTCGGCCGTCCGGGTGGCCGAGGCGGGCGGCCGTGTCGTCGCCACCGACCGGCTGCTCCTGCTGCCGCCGGGCGGCGCGCGCGGTCCGCACGGCTGGTGGATGGTCGGCCTGCCTTCCACCACCCGCCTCGGTGCCGGTGCGGTGGCGGCGTTGGGGCTGGCTTCCCAGCTCATGGGTGAGGCCTCGGTGGGCCGTTCCAGGCCGGACTGGCTGGCGGAGCTCGCTCGCTCCGGGGTGCTGAGCGAGAGCTCCCGGAGCGCCGGGAAGCTGTCGCTCGCCAACAAGGAGGTGCGCACCCTGGTGGGCGGGGGCTGCCTGAGCGCCGCTCCCCTCGACGGGATCGTCGAACTGCGGGCGCAGGACGTCGTCCGACCGGAGCCGACCCGTCCTGCCAACCCGCTCGGCGCGCTCGAGACCCATCTGCTCGTGCCCGACCCCGCATACCGGACGCACTGGCTCGCCGCCCGGCCCTTCCGGGAGGATCCGTCGGCCGCGCGCCGGGCACTGGCGCGGCTCGTCGCGGAGGTGCCCGTGCGGCAACTGAGGTGGAGCCCCGCACGGCACTGTGACGACGCGACGGCCTCGCTGCTCGGTGCGGCCTTGGAGAGCGCCTGCCGGGACGATGCCTGTGCCTGCGGTGATCCCGCGCCGCCGTCCGCCGTCGCGGCCGACGGCTTTCGTCAGAGCGTCCATCAGGGGCCCGCGGAGCATGCGCCGGCCACCCCGTCCTCATGGAGGAACGAGTGAGCACCTCATCGACACACGCGCCGGTCCCCGCGGCCGGCGGGACACAGCGACCGTTCGCGCTGGAGGGCGATGAGCGGACCGTCCTGCTGGCGGTGGCCGAGCGTCAGGGGCTCGACCAGGTGCCGGACGACGTCGGGGAGTTGCTGCGCCGGCCGGACTTCGACCACGGGCGGTTGATCGAGCACGCTCTGCGGCACAAGCTCGGCGCCGCGCTCTCCGACTATGTGCACCGGCACGGGCTGCGCCGCTCGTTCCCCGTCCCCCTGCGGGTGCCGCTGTTGTCGTTCCATCAGATCGCCCGCCACCGGGCGGCCGTACTGACGGCGGAGGCCGCCCGGGTGTCGCGGGCCGTCGCCGCGGCCGGGATCGCCGCCGCCTGGACGAAGGGGGTCGTCGCGCAGGACCGGCTCTACGACGGACGCGCGGTGCGTCAGTTCAACGACATCGACCTGATGATCCGGCCCGGGGACCGGGATCGGCTGAGAGCCGCGCTGGTCGATGCCGGGTATGTAGCGGAGCAGGTCTGGGACTCGGTCTCGGGGCGCCTGTTGCCCCGGTCCCGTGCCGAGTTGCGTATCTACCAGTTGTCACCGGACCACTTGCCGCACTTCCACCGGCTCGGCCCGGACCCGGTGGTGCCGGTCGTCGTCCTGGACGTCGCCAACAGTCTGACCTGGCACGGTGCGACGTGGCAGGTGCCGATGGACGAGGTCCTGGCCGGACGGCGGAGCCTGCCGGCGGGCGGGGCGTCGTTGCCCGCGCTGTCCGGCGCGCATTCCTTCCTGTTCGTGTGCCTGCACCTGTTCCGTGAGGGGTGGGTCGACCGGTTCGCCCGGCTGAAGGGCGCCAATCTCTCCCAGGTGGCGGAGGTGCTGCGGGAGTGGCGCCGGCTCGGTGCCGGTGAGCGCGCGGCGGTCCGCGACGCTATCGCCGCCCACGGCCTCGCCCGGCCGGTGGCGTGGGCCTGCGGGCACACCGACCGGGTCTTCGGGACCTCGCTCGCCGAGGACGTGGGGGTGGGCGAGGAGGCCACCGCGGAGTGGCTGGGCGAGGGCCGGGACGGCTTTCCGGGCTGACGTGTGGTGACGCACCCGGGCGACGTGCCTCGCGAGGGCGGTCACCGGCAGGCGCGCGCCGTGGGCGAGGGCGGCTCGGTCCGTGCCCGGCGGTTCTTGCGGAGCCGGCTCAGGACCTGTGCGCGGCCGGCGTGTTCGGCGAGCGGCAGCAGGTCCTCGATCCGGACGCTCCGCACGCCTTCGGGGGTGGGGAGGAGGACCCGGATGCCGGGGTGGTAGTCGAAGAGCACCTGGCGGTCCCTGCCGCACGGGCCGACGGGTCCCCGGCCCGCATCGCCCACCGCGACGATCGTGGACAGCTCCCTGGCGCCGGAGGCCCGGGCGTGGCCGAGCGCGACGAGTTCCGCGCAGGGGCCGCCGGTGAAATGGTAGACGTTGATCCCGCCGTACACCTTTCCGTCGGCGCCCCTGACGGCTGCGGCCATGGTGTGGGCGCTGATGTCGCCGTCGGAGTGCGCCTCGACGATCTCCTGGGCGAATGCGATGAGTTCGAGGTCGTCGGGGGTCAGTTCTCGGCTGGGAACAATCATGCGGTGATGCTAGAGAGGGTCGTTTGCGGGCCACCATCACGAGTTCTCTTGACACGCCTGGCGGGCTGTCCCGATGCCGGGTGACGTCGGCGGTGTTCCGTGTCAGAGGGCGGTGAACGTGAACTCGAACATGTCGTTCAGACCCGACCTGAGGTATGCGGCGGATTTCGCGTAGTAATTCAGGTGCCAGTCCAGTCGCCGTTCACTTACCAGGGAAAGCAGCGCGGTCCGGTTGGCGTTCAGGTTCCGGACGAACAGGTCGAGCGTGCGCGCGTAGTCGGCGGCCAGCGAGCCGGACGTGTGCACGTCGAATCCCGATTCCCGTGCGCGTTCCACGATCTCGTCCTTCGACGGCACGCGGAACATCCGGCGGTCGGCCGTCACCGTCAGCATGACCATGATGCCTCCCACCGGGAGCAGCGTGCGGCAGTGCGGAAGGAAGCCCCGCTTGTCCTCGAAGTTCTCGAAGGCGTTGACGCAGACGATGCGATCGACGGGTTCGGTGAACTCCTCCCAGCTGCTGAGACGGAAATCCACGCGCGGGCCGCCGCTCTCCGCGTCCCGTCGGCGCGCGTAGGCCAATTGCCCCTCGTCCAGGGTGATGCCGATGCAGTGCGCCCCGTACCGCTGCGTCGCGGCCCTCGCGGTCGCGCCCCAACCGCAGCCGACGTCGAGGACCCGCATGGCCGGCTCGATCCGGCAGCGGGACAAGATCGCCTCGGTCTTGGCGCGCTGCGCCTGTTCCAGGGACAGGGTGTCACTCGTGAAATAGCCCGAGCTGTGGTTCAGTTCGGGATCGAGGTGGAGCTGGGCATAGCTGGTTTCCATGGTTTCCGGTCCTTTCCCTTCCGGTGTCCTCCGCTCTCCGCGGTGACGGGCCGCCGGATCTCTTGCGCCGCTCTCATCCTGGCACCGGCTCCGCCGTTTCATCGCTCCGGTCGGCAAGTGCGGCCGTCACGAGTATTCGGTACTTATGGCGCGTGCCGGACTCCGGAAAAATGCGTCCCGCAGACATCGCCCGTACCGCCGGAACCCACCCTTGACGAAGGAATCAGCGTGATGGAACTTTCGCTGGACACCATCAAGTCAGCGGCCACGGCGAAGGGCCACCGGCACGGGACGGACCGTCTGGTACCGCCGCGGGAGACCTTCGAGAGGGTCCGCCCCCATTTCGCCGAGATCGGTCTGACCCGGGTCGCCAACGTGACGGGTCTGGACGTGCTCGGTATACCCGTTGTGCTGTCGGTCCGGCCCAACTCGCGTTCCCTCGCCGTCCACCAGGGCAAGGGCCTCACCCTCGACGCGGCGCGGGCGTCCTGCGTGATGGAGAGCCTGGAGCGGTGGCACGCGGAGAACATGACCCTGCCCCTGCGTCTGGGCACGCCTCGGGAGATGGCGCGGCTCGGGCAGGTGCTGGACCTGGAGCGGCACGAACTCTTCCGCAGCGAGGACGTCCGGGACCGCAGGCGGCTGTGGGTGGAGGGACGCGACCTGACCGGCGGCGGCGCCGTCTGGGTCCCCCACGCCCTCGTCACCATGGACTTCCGCTGTGACGGCTTCGACCTGCTCGGACATGCCACCGTACCGCCGTGGGGGAACTCCAACGGGCTGGCCTCCGGCAACCACCCCATGGAAGCCCTGGCCCACGCCCTGTGCGAACTGGTCGAGCGCGACACGTTCATCAGGGACTCCGTGCGGCCCGCCGCCCCGCGGAACACGGTCGACCTCGCCACGGTGGACGATCCCGCCTGCCGACAGGTCCTCGACGTCTTCCTGTCCGCGGGCCTTCGGGTCACGGTCCGGGACCTGACACCCGACCTGGGCATCCCCACGTTCGAGTGCGGCATCGGTGAGGACCCGGGGACCTCGCACAGTCCGCTGCCGATCAACACCGGCTGGGGAACGCATCTGCGCCGCGAGATCGCCCTTCTGCGTGCCCTCACGGAGGCCGCCCAGACCCGGCTCACCTTCATCTCCGGCGCCCGCGACGATCTGCCCCGCAACGTGTACGACTCGCAGCGCGACAGGCTGCGGCTCACGGCCAAGTGGAAGGAGATGTGCGGGAGCGGCGGCACGCGCGCCTTCCACGAGACGCCGAGCCACCGGCACGACACGTTCGAGCAGGACGTGCTCACGATCGTGGACGCGCTGCACGAGAGGGGGCAGTCGCAGATCGTCGTGGTCGACCTGACCAAGACGCACATCGGAATCCCGGTGATGAAGGTGCTCGTCCCGGGCCTGCTGGCCCCCATGGAGTGAGCGGCGCAAAGCACGGTGACCGACCAAGGAGCCAGACAATGACAGCGTTCGTCTTCGTGGGTCCGACCCTGGCCGAGGAGGACCGCCCGCAAGACTGGGACGTGGTGTACCTGCCGCCGGTCGAGCAGGGCCATATCAACGCGCTGGTGCAGGACGGCCCGACGGCGATCGGCATCATCGACGGGAGGTTCCACGACGTGCCCGCGGTCTGGCACAAGGAGATCCTGGAGGCGCTGCACGCCGGCATCCCCGTCTACGGAAGCGCCAGCATGGGAGCGCTGCGCGCCGTCGAACTCGCCCCGTTCGGCATGCGCGGCATCGGCAGGGTCTTCGAGCAGTACCTGGGCGGTGTCCTCGAGGACGACGATGAGGTCACCGTCGCGCACGCCGGCCGGGACGACGACCACGTACAACTCTCCGACGCGATGGTGAACATACGGGCCACGCTCCGCGAGGCGCGCGCCCGGGACGTCATCGGCGACGCCACCGAGCAGCGCCTCCTGGACCTCGCCAAGGCGACGTACTACCCGCAGCGCAACCTGCGCCTGACCCTCGCGGAAGGCCGCGCCGCCGGGCTGCCGGAGCACGAGATCGACGCGCTCTCGGCGTTCGTCGCGGAGCACTCGGTCGACCAGAAGAAGTGCGACGCCCTCGCCATGCTCGCCGTCATGCGCGGTGAGCACGGCACGCTCCCCAGGTCCGACGCGGGCTTCCCCCTCCAGCGCAACGCGTTCGTCGAACGGTCGCACAGCAACGGTCTGGTCCACGACGGGGACGGCGACTTCCTGCGGATCAACGCGATCCTCAACGAGGTCAGGCTGCGCCCCGCCCGCTATCTCCGCCTGCGCCGCGACGCGCTCGGCGCCGTCGTGCCCCGCCTGGGCACACCGCCCCCCGACGCGCGGACCAGGACATCGGCCGCGCTGGCCCGATTCCGCACGACCCACCACCTGACAGCGGATGCCCGGTGGCGGAACTGGCTGGCCGAACGCGAGTACACGCAGGAGGTCTTCACCTCCCTCGTCGAGGACGAGGTCCTCGCCCGCAGCCACCGCCCCTACGGCGGCGCCCTGAACCTGCCGTTGCTCCGCGCGCTGCGCTCGGACGCCGACCACGCGCGCGTCGTGCGCCGCGCCCGCGCGAAGAAGCACTTCATCGCGGCGCACGGACTCGCGGACCCGTCCGGCCCCGGCCACGTGGCGGACAAGGAAGTCCTGCGCTGGTACTTCGCCTCGATCGGCACGCCGTTCCCCGGTGACATCCACCGGTACGCCATCAGTCTCGACTTCCTGGACGGCTACGAGTTCCTGAAGGCCGTCAGGGACGAGTTCCACTACGTGCACGGCGACTCGACGACACCGTCCGCCGCCCCCGAGCTGACCTGCGAGGCGCGGGAGATTGACGAGGACGACCTCAAGCGCCACATCTCGACCGCTGTCTGGGAGGCCGAGTGGCCGAGCCGCTGAATCCGTCCGCCCCCTCGGAACCGTGGGACGCCGGACACCCGGCGGCCGCGTCGGCAGAAGTCCGGCCGAGGAGCACCGTTTTGTCAATCTTCGCCCCTTTTGCGGGCCGTTCGTCTTGCTGCCGAGCAGGTTGGTGAGCCCCTGATCCCATGGCGAGCGGGGCCCGTACCGGAGAACCTTGAGTCAGCGGGGGTTGCGGACCGAGAGCCCGCCCGCCGCGATTCCGCACCACTTCACGACAGGAGTCCCAGTGAACGCCAGACGCCCCGTCACCGCAGTGATCACCGCCGCACTGCTCGCCCTCGGCGCCGTGTCCGTCGCGGAGGGCACGGCCTTGCACTCCGCCGTCGCGGCGAACACCTCCGACAGCGGCTGGGGCAGTGTCGAGCCCCCCGTGGCTTCGGGCGAACTGCGTACGGCCGTCACGCCGGCCGACAGCGGCTGGGGCAGCATCGAACCCCCGAAGGCGTCCAGCTGAGCGCGCACCGCCACCGCGGGCCGCCGGCTCCCTCCGCTCCGGCCCCGTTGCGCGACCGCGAGCGCTCGCCCGTCGCCCCCGGATGACCCCGATTCCGGTCGGGGAGGACCACGCCCGGCAGGCCGCCCCTCGGCCTGCCGGGCGGTCGGGCTGTTGGGGAGCACATCCGCGCGGTGTCGCGGAGACTCGTGACTACACGGGCGGACGCGCGAACGTCACAATGCCTTTCACACCGCCGTCGGGTGCCGGGCCCGGTGGTAATTCTGTGCAGCGACGGAAGCGGCACCGACTCGACGGAGCCCGCGGTTTTCCGGCCTGGGACGGGCCGAGGCGAGATCGGAGAGTTGTGCCGCAGCCCCAACGGCTGGACAAGCCGCTCGATGCGTTCGTGCGGGAGATCGCGCTGTGCGTCGCGACGAACGGGGACAAGGGCCCAGCGCTGTTCTGGCCCGAGAATCTCCGCACTTTGCCCGCACTGCAACGCCTCGCGCGCTCCGGCCGTCCGCCCGGTGACGGGTCCCGCGCACCCGGACCGCGGGTATCCCCCGCGGCCGGGCCGCCGCGACAACCCGGGGCCGTCGGCCCGGAGGCCGAGCTGCTGGCAGCCGCGCTCGGCGAGCAGCTGGGCCTGCTGGTCCGCCCGTCCTACCGGTTCCTTTCCTGCGGGGCGGTCGGCGCCCGGCAGGCGTCGTGCGCGGCCGAGTACATGGTGACGGTGCTCGACGGCGCGTGCCGGTGCCGGGTCACGCGCGATGCCGATGCCGCGGGAGAATCTCCGAAGGATGCGGTGGACCTGCGCCTACGTGCGGGCGGGACACTGTTCGTGCCCCGCGGCCACGCCTATGACCTCCTCGATGTGCACACCCCGACGGTCCTGATGGAGCTCGTCCTGAACGAACCCGGGTGAGGGCCCGGGTTCTTGACGTGGCGTCTGTTCACGAGTCGGAGTTCTGGAGTTCCTCACCCTCGGAGGCCGGGTCGTCATCGCTGAGCAACCCCCGTGTGGCGACGGCGAATCCGGCCTGGAAGCGGCTCTCGGCGCCGAGCGTCTGCATGATGTCCGCGATGTGCTTGCGGGTTGTCCGCAGCGACATGCCGAGGCGGCGGGCGATCGTCTCGTCCTTCCGTCCGGTGGCCAGCAGCCGCAGGATGGTGCGGTCCAGGTCCTTGGCCACGGCCTCCAGTCCGTCGGCGGCCGCGTCGGAGAAGGGCTGCGCCTCCGTCCATGCCTGCTCGAAGAGTTCGCACAGGAAGTGCACGACCGACGGCTCACGGATGGCGACTGCCCCCCACGTTCCCCGGTGGTCGGGCAGGAACGCCAGGGTGCGGTCGAAGACGATCATCCGGCCGCAGAGTTGGTGAGCGGTCCGGTACTCGGCACCGAGGGCGCTGGCCAGCGCCACGTAGGCCTGGCTCGGGCTGTTGAAGCGCGCGGTGTGGTGGTACAGGGTGCGGATCCGTACGCCGCGCGCGAGCACCTCGCTGTCTCTGGCCAGCGCATCTTTGAGCACCTCGGGGGCGCGTGTGCCGCCGGGCTGGACGGTGATCATCTCCTCGCGGCACATCTCGGCGGCCCGGTCCAGAGCGGCCCGTACCTCGCTCAGAGCAGGGATGGTCTCCAGGGTGGCGGGGGTGCCGCGCAGCCCCTCCTCGTAGTGTGCGGAGAGCTGCACGAACTGGTCGCGGAGGGCCCGTAGGGATATTTCCTGCTCGCGGATGGCCCGTTCCACGGGCGCCGACGCCACCGCGGCCGCCAGGTGCGGATCGACGGCTCTGAGCATGCCGTGGCCCACCGTGTCCCGCTGGAGCAGGCCCAGTTGGAGGAGAGAGTCGACGGCGTCGGTCACCTGCGCCTCGCTCAGCGCCAGTTCCGCTGCCATCCGCGCCGGGTCGAACTGCCGGTGGAGGGCGATCTGCCGGTAGACGGCCTCCTCCTCGGCTCCGAGCTTGTGGTCGACACCCACTGTGGGATCTTCAGCCCACTGCCGCACAGTCATCCCCTGTCTATGCCGAACGACGCGGGAACACAGGAAACTCGCTTGGCCCCATGCGATGCGGGCGGTCGACTCTTCACAGACCTGAGGGTCCTCTCTTCTGTGGATACGCACCCGAGTTGGGGCGTGGGCACGACGAGGGCGCCCACCGCGCCGGGACCGCGAGGATCTCTCGCGTCTCCCCGTCGGCCACCCGTCGCGACGCTGCGACGGACGCTCCCCCGAACCCGCCCGGCCGACGTTCACGCGCCACCGATTCATGCTGATGATGCCCCCCCAAACGTGACCGGTGCGTAGCTGGGCGGGACATACCATAGCGCCCGAATCGAAACGGAGGCACGGAGGACATGCGGGGCACCGGCAAACGGGCACTCGCGGGCGGACGCAGGCGGACTACGGGCGCGGGGCGGTTGGTTGGGCGGCGGTGACCAGCCGTGGAGTCGGAGCCGGGGGCCCGTTCCCGGCGCGGAGCCCGCCCGTAGCGGCGCCCTGTCTACCTGTCCCCCGGCCCTACTGGCCGGTGGCCTGTTGGCCCTGTTCGGCGCGTTGAGCGGCCTGCTGTGCGCGGCACCCTTGGCCTCGCCGGCCGCGGCGTGAGCCTGCGGCGCCTAGGACCAGGCATGCCGGGACATGTCCCCCGGCAGATACGTCCAGAAGCACCTGGCAGCGGCGGACGAGACCCCAGGTGCCACCCGGTACGCGACGTTCTGGTCGAACTATCACGAGGTGGTGTTTGCCCAGCCGATGTCTCCCGGACTTTGTAATCACATCGTTCAGGCACCGACCCAGCTGGAGCTGCCCGTCCGTTCGGATGAAGTCGAATGTCGTTCCGGCGCCTGACGTGACGAGGGCGCACGCCATAACCACTGCGGAGATCCGCTGCAGAACTTTCTGTTTGCCATGAACTCACCTTTTCGGTTCTGCGGTACGCAGCGCGGGGACGGTTTCACTACGGACCGTAGAGACGTAGGCCACGGGGATAATCTGGCGACGGCGGACAGCCACCCGGTCAGCCCGCATGTGTACGTCGAACGCCCACGGTTACCGCGTGCTTGGACCGGAGCCAGGAGCAGTCCCTGGGGGCTGGCGATGTCGACCGCGGGGCCCCGGCGCTCTGTCAGCTTGCCGAACTGACGTGGGCTCAGTCCGGTGAACGGGGCTATACGGGACGGCTCGGACGCCGTAGTCACACCAGTCACAGCGAGATCGTCTCGAAGATTGACGGCGTGGCACGATGACCACCATGTCAGGTCAGGTCTGGGTTTCACTCATATCGCTGGGCGGCGTTGTCCTCGGTGGCGCGTTGTCCTACCTCGTCCAGCACAGGACTCAACTCTCGGCAGAACGCGCTGAGCAGCAACGGCAGCAGAACGCCTTGTCGGAAACCCGGCGCGGGGAACGGCTGGCTCTGTTGGAGCGGTTCATCGAGGTAGGGGCAGAGGCCGAGCGCGCGGCGTTCCGTCGGCCTTCCGAGTGGGAGGACACCGACGCCTGGTTCCTCACGACCCGGGACGCCATGAACAAGCTGTGGGTTGCGGAGCGGCTCCTCCGCATCCAGTTCCCCCTGCCCGTACACGACGCGGCCCGCGCCTACTGCCTCGACCTCAACCGGGCGGTGTGGGAGGGCTTGCCTGACGGCGAAAATGTGCGGGACTACCTGGAGGACAACCGACTGGCGTTTCTGGATGCGGCTCGCGCGGTCATGGGTTAGCGCACCGCCGTCTCCGGAGATCCTTGACGGGACGCCCACTAGTGCCGCATCAGGCAACGTTTACCTTCACCTGGGAGACCTCGCCTGGCCCACCCGTCGCAGGGAGTGTCAGTAGGCAGTGCGATGCTGACGCCAACAACTCCGCTCACGGTGATCAATGGGGGGCTGATGCCTGCTGAACGATCAGGGTCTGACTTGTCCTCGGACGGCTTCGATACTGCCTGGTGTGCCACCGACCTGGGTGTGTACCGGCCCTGCCGCTACACCTATGAGTACTACCCCTACGAGAGCCTGCCGCCTCTCGACTCCACCGAGCTCACGGGCACCTTTCAACAGCTCGGTGGTACCAGCGAAACTGTTCCCGAACAGGTCACGGCGCTCAATCGCTTGGCAGAGAACCTTGCGACCAAGGGCTTGACGCTACCTCGGGACTTCGTCACCTTCCAGGCCGACTCGAAGCTGCACTGCTCGCTGGACGAAGTCTCGGTGACTTGCTGCTGGACCGATATCTCGGAGCCCCTGCCCAGTCCGGTGGAGCCTGGCGCCTTCCTCGTGCGATTCCTGCGGGATCAACAAGACTCCGTCATCTGGTACCTCTACCTCCGTCCTCCAGGTGAGGCGTTCGTGGTGCACTCCTATCTCGACTACGAATACGAGTACGAGGCACGGCGCCATGGGGAGGGAACGGAGAGCAATTTCGACGATCCACAGGAACAGAGGGCCGCAATCCTCTGGTGTTCACCTTCGTTCGAGGAGTTCGCCACTCGCTTCTGGATCGAGAACCGTCTCTGGCATGCCCTGAGCGGCAATGACCTGTCCGGACTCGAGCCTCAGGTGCGTGACTACTTGCGTCACTACGCTCCGTCCGGGATACCCGCATGACCTTGCATTGAACGAGATCATGTGCGGACGGCAGAGCGGGTACGCGTTCGCGAGATCGATGGCGACGAGGGGCAGCGCCTGCTGCGGATCACCCGTAGAGGCACCGGTCCAGTGGTGACCTGGCGGCGGGCTCAGATGGTGCTGTTATCCGCCCAGAACATGCCGGTGGCGAAGATCGCCGAGGTGACGTTCACCAGCGACGACCGGGTCCGCAATGTGCTCCACAAGTTCAACGCGGACGGCTTCGACTCGCTGTATCCCAAGTACCGGGGCGGCCACCCGAAGACCTTCACCCTGCCCGAACGCCGGGCGACCAAGAAGTTTGCCAAGTCCAAGCCGACCGAGCACGGCCTGCCGTTCTCGACCTGGAGCCTGGCCAAGCTGGCCGACTTCCTGGTCGCCGGGGGGTGGTCGACGGCCGCCGAGAACGCGGCCGGCCATCGGTTCGGTTGCTGCGGGTGGCGTCGCAGCAGCTGGGGCGACCGAGCGGGCCGCTCAGGTCCACTTCATCAGGGCGTGGGTCCGGGACGGCGCCGGCTGTCACCCCCGGGTGCGCGCCGCCGTTCGGCCGGCTGCCCCTCTCTGTGTCATGTCAGAGCAGGCGGCCTGCCGGACTCCCGCCGGGATCGTCGGCCAGCACGACGGTGGCTTTGATGCGCTTGCCCACCGGGTCACGGCGCATCTCGAAGCTGCGGCACACGCCGATCACGATCTCCAGTCCGTGCTGCCCGACCCGGCCCGGGTCGGCGGCCTGAGCCACCGGCAGCGTGGGATCGGTGTCCCATACGCTGATTTCGACGGCACCGTCGCTGATCTCCAGGTCCATCAGGCACGGGCCGGGCGCGTATTTGTGGGCGTTGGTCACCAGCTCGCTGACCACCAGCTGCACCATGCCCATCGCCCGGTCCGACACCGGGATTCCGTGCACGGCCTGCACCTGGATCAGGAAGTCGCGGGCCGCACGCCGGGCCTCGCTGACCGGCTCGTCGCTGGCGAAGGTCAGAGCGGACAGGATCGGGCGGCTGTCCAGCGGCCTGTCTTCGTTTTCGGGCACCACTGGGAGCACACCGTCACCCTCGTCCTGAGTAATACGGATAAGACCCGTCGCATGCCCCAGAAGTCACACTCCACACACCTGATCCGCGGCGAGCTCCCGTCGCTCGCCTTACCTCGGTCAGGAGCGGTCCGCGCGATCTTTGACCTGTGCGCACAGGCCGTCTCTGCGGAAACGGCCTGGCCCACGAGCCTGACTGTCAGGAACGTGCCGAGAACCGGCTGCGGAAGTGCACCGCTCACGGCGCCCGCGGACAGGGCGCTGCCGGACGACGGGCCGCCGTGCCAGCGCACCGCCGCAATCGGCTCCGGCAAGACACGCGTCACTGCCGGCTCTCGGCACGTCCGCGGTGTCTTGCGGGTGGGTCCTTCAGGCCGCGGTCTGCTCGGCTGCCTCGGTGGTGGAGCGGTAAGCGGCGTTGATGCGCTGGGCTTCTTCGAGCTGGTCCTCGAGGACGATGATGCGGCAGGCAGCCTCGATGGGGGTGCCCTGGTCGACGAGTTCGCGGGCGCGGGCGGCGATGCGCAGCTGGTAGCGGGAGTAGCGGCGGTGGCCGCCGGGTGAGCGCAGTGGGGTGATCAGGCGGTGCTCGCCGAGCGAGCGCAGGAAGCCCTGGGTGGTGTTCAGCATGTCGGCGGCGCGGCCCATGGTGTAGGCGGGGTAATCGTCGTCGTCGAGACGTCCGAAGGTGTCGTCTGCGGTCATTGCACCTCTCTGGTCAACGCGTTGAGGGGCCCGGGCGCACTGTCGCGCCCGGGCCCCGAAGGAACTGTCACACCATCTGCCGACCCTGGTCCTGCGCCGGCCTGTTTTTTCCGCCGCTCCGGCCACAACTGCGCCGGAGGTGCGGGGATCGCGGTTGCGTGACCGGAGACCACCTCACTATCGATGTCCTGCGGTACCCGGGCTCACAAACTCCCGCCCGGGCGATCCCGATGGCGCCCTGCTCCTCCGTCCTTCCCTCTGATCTTTCTGAACTGTTACTGCGGGTGGCCTGATGTAGCGCCACCTTCAGCAGCCAGCCCCGTCGCCCGTCCTGCGGCCTGCTGTGGCTTGGAACCCCACTGCCGAACCTCCCGGTGCGCGCGCCCGCAGCCGACGCCTTCACCGAGGTACCTCCGACTTCACTGCTGGTACTGCCCTATTGCGGTCCTGCTCTTGGCGGCCCCTGATCACTGCGGGCCACCCGGCGCGGTCGCCAGCCACGTCGCCGTCCAGCAACCGCTCTGGCTTCGCGACTCCACCACCGCACCGTCCTACAACTGCACTTGCTGGTACTGCTGCCCGGCAGTTCACCTCTGCCGGGCCCTGCTCGATCTCTGCTACGACAGAAACCATAACCACACGGCAGGCCAATGTCTACTCCCGCCAACACAGATTTCCTGTGTGCCGGGAGAAGAGTCAGTCAGCAGGAGGCGGGTGACGTGGTCGGCCTGCGCAGGAATCCAGGCGCCGGTGCTGGGCGAGCGAACCGCGCACCATCGCGGCCTCTGCGAGCCGCCGGGGACAGAGCGGTGGCGGCACAGGGCGGCGCCCACCGCGCCCGTCAACGGTGAGCGCACGCGGTGAGCGCGGCGGGCGGACCGGCGCGGCCGGGGCCCGATGCGGCATAGCGGCCCGGTGCAGCCCGGCGACGGGCGGACAGGGCAGCACAGCCCGGATGGGCACGGGACGGCGAGCGACGCCGGGTATGGGGCCGGGCGGCGCGGTACGACGGCGGAGGCGCTGCGGCGGCCGGGCACTTCCTGCCCGGCCACCGCGGTGCGGAACGAGTACCCGATCGGGAAGTGGGCTACAACATGCGCGACGCTGCCCGGCTCGCGCACCGGATCGCCGCACGCCGCGAGACCGGGGAGCGGCCGGGCCGGAAGCGGGTGCGCTCACCGAGGCGGCAGCGGCAGCTCGACGACGTCGATTCCGGATGGCCCCGGGCGCGGGGACGCCGGGTGGCAGCGCTGCCTGCGGCTCGTACAGACGGCGGTCGCGGCGCTAGGACGTGTACCGAAAGTGGATCTTGAGCGTGGGATGATCTTGGTTCGTGGCACGTGGAGATCCGACAGACGCGCAATGGGCGGTGCTGGAGTCGCTGTTGCCGAAGGGCAACAAGCCCGGACGGCCGTCAACGTGGGCCAGGCGGCAGCTGATCAACGGCATACGGTTCCGGGCCCGCACCGGGATTCCGTGGCGGGACCTGCCCGCCGAGTACGGGCCGTGGGGCCGAGCGTACGACCTGTTCCGCCGCTGGCAGCGGGACGTCACCTGGCATCGGATTTTCACCGAACTCCAGGCCCGGGCTGACGCGAGAATGCTGATCACCTGGGACATCAACATCGACTCCACGGCGTGCCGGGCCCACCAGCACGCCGCCGGGGCGAGGGAAAAGGGGAGCTGCAGAAGGCGCCGCCCGGCGGCATCTGCGTCGAGCCGGACGACCACGGGCTCGGGCGCTCGCGTGGCGGTCTGGCCACCAAGTTGCACCTGGCCGTCCAACAGGGTCAGAAGCCCATGTCCATCGTGATCACGGCCGGGCAGCGGGGCGATTCCCCGCAGTTCGGGCCGGTCCTGAACAAGGTCCATGTCCCGCGTCTTGGGCCGGGCAGGCCGCGCACCCGACCCGATCGCGTACGTGCCGATAGGGCATACGCCTCCCGCAAGAACCGCGCTTACCTGCGGCGTCGCGGAATCCACTGCACCATCCCGGACAAGGCCGACCAGGCCCGCAACCGCAAGAAACGCGGCTCGCGCGGCGGCAGGCCGCCGAAGTTCGACCCGCAGGACTATAAGGCTCGGCACGCGGTCGAGTGCGGCATCAATCGCCTCAAGAGGTACCGGGCCGTGGCCACGCGATACGACAAACTTGCCGTCCGCTACGAAGCCACTGTCCTCATCACCGCAATCAACGAATGGCTGTGAACGCCCATATTGTGGAGGCGCATGGGCTAAGTCGACGCGAAGCGTTCTGCTGTCAGCCAAGACTGTCGCGCCTCCGAAAGCATGGGCGACAGGATCGTCACATGCAGCCGATCTTCGTTCTCCTGCACAGTCCGTCCGTAGGCCCCTCGACCTGGCACCCTGTGGCCGAACACTTGACGGCGGCGGGATACCAGGTGCGGGTGCCGTCCCTGCTGCACATAGGCGCCGGTGCTCCGCCCTTCTGGCCCCACATCGTCGACGCCGTCCGCGACGATCTGCGGCAGGTCCCGGCCGGAAGCCCCGTCACATTGGTGGCACACAGCAACGCAGGCTTGTTTCTCCCGATGATCCGCTCGGGCCTCGACCATCCGGTGGCCAGCTCGATCTTCGTCGATGCCGCGCTGCCGGCCCGGCCCGGACCGACCCCCGTCGCCACACCCGAACTGCTCGGGTTCCTACGCCCCATGGCTGTGAACGGCAGGCTGCCGCGCTGGACCGACTGGTGGGACGAGGCAGACGTCGCACCCATGTTCTCCGATCCGCTGGTGCGGCAGACAGTCGTCGAGGAGCAACCCACCCTGCCGCTGTCCTACTACGAGCAGCACATCCCGGTCCCCGACGGCTGGGACGACCATCCCTGCTCCTACTTGCTGTTCGGTCCTCCGTATGACGACATCGCCGCCGAGGCGCGCCAACGCAGCTGGGCCGTGGCACACCTGCCCGGCGCACACCTCCATCAGATCATCGATCCTGCTGGCACCGCCCAGCTCCTCGTCGAACTCGCCACTACGACTTGATCCACTTCCGATACACGCCCTAGCGGCGTCGTACCGCAGGCCATAGGCGCTCCACCCCCAACGCCGCGGAACACAGGGGCTCCTGCCGCGTGACCATGCGTTGCGCGTTCCGTCCATTGACGGGGCGCAGGCGGCGGACACAGAAGCCGCGCACGCGACGGGATGCCGGCTCCCGGCGAAACCTCGTCGCCGTACAGCGCACGTGTATCGCCATCCGGGAGCGGCTGCTGCGCGGCGCAGCAGGCGGCCGGGCTTACCGGCACTGGACCGTGGCCTTCGCGGTGATGCCAAGCCCCCGCGCCTTCGACGTTCGCTGAGTGCGACCATCCTGCACCCCGTTCCACTGCGCCCTACACCGCTGTGCTGAGGTCGAGCGGTACGAAAGGCGCGTCGCCGGCTCATGGTAGATGTGGCGGAGTCGGGGCGAGACGGATGGATTTCGAAGATGGAGCGGTATGCGCATCGGTGAGTTGGCGAAGCGGACTGAGGTTCCGGCGCGGATGTTGCGGTACTACGAGGAGCAGGGACTGATCACGCCGCAGCGGTTGGGCAACGGTTACCGGGACTACGACGAGTACGTGGTGGACCGGGTGCGCCAGATTCGCGGGTTGCTCGATGCCGGGATCCCCACGCGGATCATCGGTGACATGTTGCCCTGCCTCGGTGAAACGAAGGACATCGTGGTCTCGGGCCCTGACCCGGAGTTGCGCGCGCTGTTGGAGCGCGAGCGCGACCGGATGACGAAGAGGATCGGTTGCCTCACGCGGAATCGGGATGCGCTCTCGCGCTACATCGAGGCATTGGGACGAGCGGAGGGCCGCCCGTCGGGCGTGGCCGCCGAGATGGGTCCGACCACCCCGAGTTGACCTTCACACCTATGTGAAGGTTGCACGCTGGGAGGCATGACCCAGCAGATCACCCACGCGGTACAGCACGCGGCGCCCACCTCCCCGCCTATGGCGCAATCCTTCAGCGACATGATCAGGTCCCGGCACTCAGTGCGGGAGTTCCTGTCCGACCCCGTGCCGCCCGAGGTCATTCGCGGCGTGCTCGAAGACGCGCAGAGCGCACCTTCGCACAGCAACACCCAGCCCTGGCTGGTCCACATCGCCTCCGGTGCCACACGCGACGAGCTCAGCGCCGAGATGGTCGCGGCCTACGACGAGCAACGGTTCTCACGCGACTTCACGGACACCTACGGCGACGGGCTGTACCAGGAACGCTCGCGGGTCCTTGGCGCCAAGATGTACGACCGGCGGGGCATCGCCCGCGACGACCGGGAGGGCCGCAACGAGGTCGTGCGCGACAACCTGCGGTTCTACGGTGCACCCCACGTGGCGATGCTGTTCCTGCCGCAGCTCGGCGACGCGGTACGCGCCGCCAGTGACGTGGGCATGTACGGGCAGAACTTCCTGCTCTCCCTCCACGCCCGGGGCTATCACGGAATCCCGCAAGCCGTGCACGGCATGTTCGCCGACACGGTACGCAAGAAGCTGGGCGTGTCGGACGAGTTCAAACTGATCTTCGGGATCGCCTTCGGCACCGCCAAGCCCGGCTCACGCCTGTTCGACCTTGCCGTCGGCCGGGTGCCGCTGAGCGAGAGCGTCGTCCTGCATGACACCACGCTCGACTGAAACCTGACCCAATGGCGGGACCGGCGAAGGGCTGGCGCGGCGGTGCGCCACCCCTGGGCTCGGGCGCGCGGAGAGTGTGACGCCGGCACCGCTCCCGCGTCCGCACACCGCTCGGCATGCTTCCTGCCGTCGTGTGCCAGGCAGTTCGTACCGGACGAGCCCGGTGAACGTGTGGGGGCGGGCATCTCACGCCGCACGTTCACGCCCGGTGCGCTGCGCCGCTGCCCTGGTGTCGAGCCCCTCGACCACCCGCACTCGCGTCCGCGCCAAGTGCTCTCGCGCGCGGGCTGGGAGGAGCCGCCGCCTCACCGCCTTTTGGGTCCCTCAGGCTGCGGCTACGCCCGCGGCGTTCGTTCCCGCATCACCGATGGCACCTGCTCCCGCATCGAAGAGGGCGCACACGAACGGCGCTGATGCGACGGCCAGCGCCCCCTCGCAGCCGCCTGTGCTTCGGCTGGTCGGGTTGCGCCGGCGTTCTTCCACCATTGGCCGGAAAGGAGCTTCACCCGCTGGCACGGCGACCTGCGCCTCGACCCGGCCCGTTACGTCGCCGCCTACCGGATCTGACCTTCTGCCACCCCAGGCACCGTTGACTGCTCAGCCGAACGCAGAGAAGGCGCGCTCTTCCCTCTCCTGCGCGTCGCGCCGCACCGCGCTCCAGTCCAGCGCGTCGCGGGCCTGAGCCAGCATCTGCTCCGCCACTTCCCCGACCTCGGCCAGCACGTCACCACGCTCGCGGACCAGCCGCCCGTAGATCGGCGGATGCTCAGTTATCTCATCGCTGCTCATGACCTCGATCTTCCCCGGCTACCGGAAATCAGTCCCCGGCGCCGTGACAGCGGATGGACAGACACGTGCCATAACTCGTGCCGAGCGGCGTGCGGTGTGCGGTGTGCGGTACCAGGGGGACGACACGACCGCTCGGAGTAGCTTCCCCAGTGCCGGGCTGGGGCGAGTGAGTGACGCAGCCCGGCACGGCCTTGCTTGCCGGTCCCGGGGCCTTGCCTGTCTGCAGGCACGGATCATCGCCCGGGTCGGCAGCAGCGTCAGGAGCGGACCCCGCGCCGATACCTGTCCATCGTCCGGTGAGCAGGTATCGGCAGCCCGGCCGGCGCGCAGAGCCCTGTCGAGAGCATGCAGATGCCACGGCCTCATGGCGTCAGCATCCCAGCCACCACTGACATCCACCGTCAACCGTCAACCAGCTCGGCTTCAGGGAGCCTGGTATCGGGCTCGTACGGAATGTCGCCGATCGGCTCTGCGGGTAAGCGGCGGAACGTGGCCCGATAATCCCGCGGTCGCCGACCCGTGTGCCGGGCGAAGAGGGCACTGAACGTGCTCGCGTCGGCGTACCCGAGGTCGGCCGCGATGCGTGCGACCGTCCTGTCGGTCGTCTCCAACAGATGCCGGGCCCGGCGGACCCGGGCGGACTGCACGTACGCGAGGGGAGTCTGACCTGCCTCCTCGCCGAAGCGACGGAGCATCGTCCGCGTGCTCACGTTGAAGGCCGCGGCGAGGGCGGAAAGGTCGTAGCGGGATCCCAGATTGCGGTCGAGCCACCGCTTCACATCACGGGAGAACTCTCGGCCCACGACGGGCAGCAGCGCCGGATCGACGTAGGGGGCCTGGGTGGTGCGGGCGTCGTCGACGAGCGCCACGCGCGCCGTGCTGCGGGCGACGCCGGGGCCGTCTTGCCGGCGGATGAGCTGGAGCGCGAAGTCGTACATGGCGCTGAAAGCGGCCGTGGTCGTCACTCCGCGGTCGGTGACGACCAAGCGCTCGGGGCACACCTTCACGTCGGGGTAGCGGCGAGCGAGGCGATCTGCGTACAACCAGGAGGTCGTCGCCTCGCCCCCGTCGAGCAGGCCGGTTTCGGCAACGAGGAAGGCGCCGACGCAGATCGATACGACGGTGGCCCCGGAGGCTGCCTGCGAGCGAATGGCTGCCGCCTCGGGCCGCAGGCTCGCCAGTGCCGCGTCGAGATCGAGCGCGGGCGTGAGTTCGAAGCCCGGCACGATCAGCACGTCCACCGGGCGCATGGCCGAGACGCCGACGCTCAGACCACCGGCCGTGATCACCCGCCGCCTGGGCGAGACCACGGACGTTTCGCAGGAGGGGCGTGCCATCCCCTGCGCTGCTGCGACGTGACGGGCCATCACGAGCAGGTCCGGGACTCCGAACACTTCCGAGCCGAAACATCCGGGGTAGGCCAGCACTCCCAGTCGCAGTGCACTCAACGTGTCTCCCCGGCGCGAGCGGGTGGCGGTTTCGCCGCAGTACCTGGCGATGCCGCCGTATTCCAGGGGGCCAGTCTCCTGCCACGCTGCCCTCATGACAACCACGCACCCCCCGCACGACGACTTGCTGGACGATTTCTCGCACCGCGTCATCGAGATCGACACGGTCAGCAAGACCGTGCACGTCATCGGGTCGGGGCCGGCCGTCGTCCTGCTGCCCGAGATGCCGGGGATCAGCCCTGACGTCGCCCGCCTGGCGCGCTGGCTGCGCGATGCCGGCTTCCGGGTGTATCTGCCCTCCCTGTTCGGTGTCGACGGCGCCTACCCGACCGCCGACGCGGGCCAGGCTGTCGTCCGGCGCGCCTGCGTCAGCGCCGAGTTCCGTGCGTTCGCCGGCGGCGGTACCAGTCCCGTCGTGGCGTGGCTGCGCGGGCTCGCACGCGTGGTGCACGCGGAGTGCGGCGGGCCGGGCGTCGGCGCGGTCGGGCTGTGCTTCACCGGCAACTTCGCCCTGACCATGACGCTCGAACCCGCCGTCATCGCCCCCGTCGTCAACCATCCCTCACTCCCCCTCGACGACCCGGCAGGCCTGGAGATCGGAGCCGATGACGCCGCCCGCGTGGCCGAGCGCGTTCGGCGCGACGGCCTCAAGGTGCTCGCCTACCGCTTCGAGAACGACCGGTGGTGCACCGGCCGGCGGTTCGCGGCCTACCGGACGCTGCTCGGCGACGCGTTCGACGGCCGCGTGCTGGCGGACGAGGCGGCGAACACGAACCCGCCGCCCTTCTTCCGCGACGTCGTCGGCTGCGCCCACAGCGTCACCACGGCCCATCTCGTCGACGAGCAGGGACACCCGACCACGCGCGCCCGGGACGAGATCATCGCTTTCCTCGCCGAACGGCTGGGGACCACCACGCTTGACTCGTGAGCCGACGGGCCGACCTGATGCCAGCGCCTTGGCCGGGTCAGGTCACCGCCGCGGCGGACCGCACAGTTACTTCTGCCGGCACATCACCGGGCCGTGCCGGCAGAGTTCGCCGCCGACGTCATCGAGTACCAGGAGCGGGACGACGTCGACTCTGTAACACCCGGCAGCAGACATAGGCAAACGTTTCGTGGCGGCGGGCGAACAACTGGCGGACGGGCCCTGCACCGGCATGGCCGCGGCGGTCGAGGCGGCACGTCTTGCCCCTGCGTCGAACCGGTGGATCCTGTACGCGGACGGCACCCAGATGAAGTCCATGGCCCGCGCCTTCTTCCTGGTACGTCACGGCGGGGCATCCGGCGGTGGCCCGGCCAACCGGTTCGCCACATTTAAGGGGTCTACCCGCCGCTTTAAGGAGTCTACCCGCCGCATGCCTTGCACTGCACGCCCGCGGCGCAGCGTGGAAAGGCCCTTGACCGCCGTGGGCAGGTGCCGGCGACCGTGCACCAGGGCCGACCCGCCGGCCGCGGGGCGGACGCAACCGCACCCCCACCCGCCCATCCGCCATCGTGGGCTGCCGCAACGACCCGACCCTTACTCTCTGGGCCGGCCTGCAAGAGAGCCACGACAAGAACGACACCGGTGTCCCGTAGCGCGTCGTAAAACTCCGGCCTCGCATCTCCTCCCCACCCCACCCCCACTCCACCACCCCTCCGGCGCCGCGGAGCACCTTGGTCGGCAACCGGCCCCCTGGACCTCCACGGGGACCACGGCGGGTCCCGATGTCCTCGGGACCGACGAGAGGAGTACCGGATGGCCACCAACGACAAGAAGTCGTCGCAGCACAAGTCCCTCACCGAGCGCACCGAGGACGAGCTGGCGATCGAGAGCTTCGACGAGGTCGACACCCCGGAGGCGGACATCGTCAGCCTCGGCGACGCCAGCTACACCAAGATGCTCGGGAAGATCTACTCCTGACCCAGCCGCCCGGTGGCTCCGCGGATGTCCCACGCCGTGGAGCCGCCGGGCGTCCAGTGCGCGCCTGGGAGGGCCGATGCTGCGTCTCACTCCGGAACTGCCCTACCTGGACCAGGCAGGTCACGTCTACGTGCCGCTCGCCGGGCCCGACCGGTCCTGCCTGAAACTCAACCGGCACGCCTCGCACCTGTGGCGCACCGCGGTCGGCTCCCCGCTCGACCTCGACACGCTGGGCGAGCGGGACCGCGACTTCCTGCTCGGCCTCGCGCGGCGCGGTGTGCTGCGCACCACGCCCGTCACCGCCACCGCCACCGCGGAAGGAGCCTGATATGGCCGCCGCCGGCCCCGAGGCCCCCGTGCGCACCCCGAGGATCGCCTTCGTCAATCCGTCCGTCGGCTTCTCCGACCGCCGCAAGTCGAAGCCGATCGGCCTGGCCTACCTCATCGCGTATCTGAAAGAGCACGCGTACCCCAGCTCCGGTTTCGACTTCGGGGACTCCGAGGACGACCCGCTGGACCTGGCGCGGATCTACGGCCTGGACACGTATGACGTGGTCGGCTTCTCCGTCTACAACGAGTCGTTCCGCAGCTCCGTGGTCATGGCCGAGTGGATCAAGTCCCGCAATCCGGACTGTCTGATCGTGCTCGGCGGTCCGCACGCCACGGCCGTGCACGAGCACATCGTGCGCCGCTATGAGTGTGTCGACGTCGTGGTGCGGCGCGAGGGCGAGGAGGCGATGCTCGACGTCGTCCGCGCCCTGGACGATCCGGCGGCGCTGCGCCGCGTCAAGGGCACCACGTGGCGCGATCCCGGCACAGAAGGGGAGTTGATCGTGAACGCGGACCGGCCGTTCGTGCCGGACCTCGACCAGATCCCGTTCCCCGACGCCGACTTCACCTCGCACTCCGGCTACCCCGATCTGACGTACTTCGACAGTGTGCAGGGCCGGCTGAAGGCGGCGCTGACCATCTGCAGCAGCCGCAGCTGCCCGTACAACTGCTCGTTCTGCGGGGTGCTCACCATCGGCCGCAAGTACCGTTCGCGCGAGGCCGGGCGCGTCGTCGCGGAGTTGCTGCACTTCCGCGAGCGTCACCAGGTCCACTACGAGCATGTGTACTTCAGCGACGCCAACTTCTTCGTGTCGCCCACGCGCGCCCTGGAGGTCGCCGAGGCCCTCCACGAAGCCGACCCGAACATCTCCTTCAGCTTCGGTACGCGCGTGAACCAGATCCTCAAGGCGGCCGAGGTGCTGCCCCGGCTGAAGGAGTGCGGGTTGCGCTTCATCGAGCTGGGCATCGAATCCGCCTCCGAGCCCGTGCTCGAACGGCTCGCCAAACACGTCAAGCCCGAGGTCAACGTCGCCGCGGTGCGCCTGCTGCGCCGTCTCGGCATCGAGATCTCCCTCGACTTCATCATGCTCGACCCCGGCACCACGCTGGAGGACATCCGCGCCAACGCGGAGTTCCTGCGCGAGGCCGACTTCTACGACTGCGTGCCGCACGACCACCTCTACACCGCTCTGGTCCTCTACGAGGGCACCCCCATTCGGGGCTTCTACGCCCAGCGGTACGGCGTCGAGTACGACCCGGACGAACTGCCCAACCCGTTCACGATGTTCGAGGTCCCCGAGGTGCAGCGGTTCAGCGATGCCCTGCGTGCCTTCCGCAAGCAGTGGCAGGACCGTATCGACGAAACCCTCGGCACCGGAGAACTCGCTCTCGCCTCACTGGCGGCGGACCCCGGGAGCGGCGGCATCGACCGGGCGACCCACGCCCAGCTGCAACTCGACGTCGTGTCACTGCGGCACGCCCCGAACCTGGTGTTCGAAGCGCTCCTGGAGGACGCCGAGCACAACTTCGTCCGCCTCGACGCGGGCGGCCTGGACGCCCTGCTGCCACGGCTCGGCCCCGACCGGCTCTCGCTCGGCCATCTCATCGCACGCACCGACGACGTCGCCCGCCGGGCCGGGTTCCACCAGGTTCCGGGCGCCGTCGGGCACCACGGGAGGGACTGACCCCATGACCACCGCCATCCACAAGGGCCCGGCGATCGACCGGCTCGGCCCGCAGGGCGTCCGCGGCGTCTGTTTCAGCTGCGACGCCATGACCGGCATGGACATCGCCGAGGAGACCGTGCGCCGGGCCGGCGACGACCTCACCTGGTTCGGTGTCGGCATCCTCGCCGAGGACGAGGAACTCGCCCTGCGCAGCGCCGACTTCTGCCGCAGGCACGGCCTGCGCGCCCTGTTCCACCCGCTGGACCTCGACGTGTGCGGCAGTGACCCGCTCGACGACCGGCAGCTGCGTGCCATCGGCCGGCGCGCCGACGAACTCGACTCACCGTGGCTCAACATCGACCTGGCCATGTGGGTACGGCGCGGCGAGAGCCTGCTGGAGAGTCTGGTGCCGATGCCGCTCGTCGACGAGGCCGTCGATGTGGCCGTCGACCGCATCAAGCACGCGCAGGACGTCATCGGACGCCCGCTGACCATCGAGAACGCGCCCTACCCCTACGTCGTCGGCGACGGCGACGTCCTCACCCTGATGACCCGCATCGCCGAGCGCGCCGACTGCCTCATGACCATCGACGTCGGCCACCTGTACGGAGTGCGGGTGCAGAGCGGCCGCGACGCCGTCCTGCCCAGCGACGACGACATCGCCTGGGAGCGCGTGGTCGAGGCTCATCTGAGCGGCACCTTCATCCGCCGCTTCGACGGTGGCGTACGCCTGGTCGACGACAAGCACGACTGGCCGGTCAGCGCCGAGGTGTGGGAGCTGGCCGACGCCCTGCTGCCCAGGGCACCCCATCTGCGTTCGGTGATGGCCGAGGCGGAGGGCATGACCGCAGACGAACTGACCGACAGCGTACGGCGTTTCGCACGCCGGACCGAGCAGTGGTGGAGCGCGCCGTGAGCAGTGACCTGACAACGGATTTCACCCGGATCACCGACGCCACGTGGCACATCCTCAACGCCGGCGCCGAGCGCCGCGGTGAACTCCTCGACGAACTGCCGCCGGCGCACCGCGCCATCGTGGCCGCGGGCACGAGCGGGCCCGGTTTCGTGATGGAACAGGCTCGCCGCCGCAAGACCATCGCCAACGTCCTCAACACGACGTTCCCCGTCACGTTCTTCGCGTACTACGGCCGCACCGGCGCCGAGGGTCTGCACGCCTTCCTGGACAGCGAGCCGTGGCAGCGGCGGCCCGCCCAGCCGGGCTCGGTGTTCCCGCCCTCCGCCACGACGTCCGCGGCGTTCGCCGCCCATCTGCGCGACTCCGGCTGGCTCGCGGCACAGGAGGACTGGGTCGGTGAGGCCTTCGCCTTCGAGAACGACTACCTCTTCGGCGACGCCGTCGCCGCACCGCGCGCCGGTACGCGGCTGACCGCCGGCGCCTGGGTCGCCGAAGCCTCCTTCGATGTCCCCTCGTACGGACGGCAGTTGCGGGAACGCGCGGCGGTCGACCCCTGGCCGGAGGCCCTGCTGCTCGTCAAGCGGCGCCCCTGCCCCCTGGCCGTCGTGTCGCTGCCCGAGGCGGACCGCGTACGCCGCTTCCAGCTGAGGGACGACAATGTGGCCGCGCTGCGCTGGCTGTGGGACTCCGCCGCGCAGGTACCGGACGACGCCACCGACAGCCGCGCCTACGCCCGCGCCCTCGCCGCCGGTCTGGTGGACGGAACCGGCCGGTGACCGCACCGGGTGACGGCGGCGGGGCGCGGAGCCGGTATGTGGCGCGGATGCACCGGGCCTACCTCGCCGTATCCGGCTTCGACTACTTCGCGGACATGCTGCTGACCGTCACCTCGGTGCTGCTCCTGCAGTCCTACGGGATGAGCTCGTCGGCGGTGTTCGCGCTCGTCGCGGCTGTGTGGATCGTCGAGGGCGTCTGCGAACTGCCCACCGGCATCCTCGCCGACATGATGGGCCGGCGAGCCTCGGTGGCGGTCAGCTTCGTGCTGCGCGCCGTCGGCTACGGTGCCCTCTTCTTCAGCGACGACGTGAGGGTGGCGGCCGCGGGCACCTTGCTCGCCGCCTTCGGCGGCACGTTCTCCTCCGGCGCCCTGGAGGCGTGGGCCGTGGACGAGACCGGGGCCCGCGACCCCCGCGAGCTGGACCGCCTGTTCACCCGCGGGAAGATCGCGGAGAACTCCGGACTGGTGCTCGGCACCCTCGCCGGAGCCGCGCTCGGCTCCCTCGACCTGGCCCTGCCGCAGCTCGTGGCGGGCGGCGCCTGCGCGCTGTCCGCCGTCCTCGCGCTGGCCCTGATGACCGGCGGACACCATGCCCCGCGCGAGCCGCGTACGTTCGTGCAGGGGCTGCGCGCCTCGGGCCGGGACGTCGCGACCGGTGCCCGGCTCACCCTGCGCGGCGACCGGGTGCTGATCGCTTTGATCGGTGGCACGGGACTGCTGTGGATGTTCCGCGGGATTCCCGGCGTGCAGTGGACCGTGGTGTACGAGTCGCTGGCCGGGGGCCATCTGCTCGTCCTCGCCATGATGCGCAGTGTCGGCTCGCTCCTGGAGATTCCGCTGCTCGGCTGGATCATGGCCCTGCAGCAGCGCAGGGACACGGCACGCCGCACCATCGTGGTCACGGCCTCCGTGGTGGGCGCGGTGGCCCTCGCCGCCGCCGGTGTGATCCGCGACCCCGTGCCGTCCATGGCCTGCTATGTGGTTTTCTCCACGGCGTTCGGACTGTGCATGCCCGGTCTGCGGGCGGCTCTCAACGAACGGATCGACGCCGCCCACCGGGCCACCGTGTTGTCGGTGGCCTCCCTCGCCAACAGCCTGCTCACCGGGGGCGGTCTGGCGCTCGTCGGCAGCTTCGTCGGCGATCTCGGCAGCGCGGGCCTGACCTGGCCGCTGGCGGCCGCCGGGTTCGCCGTGGCGGGGCTGTGGCTGGCCGCGCTCGCCGCGCGGGGGGTGACGCCGCGCCGCGCGGACGTAGCAGGCTCCCGGTCACAGGTGCCCGCGCCGATCGCACCGGCTGCCGCCCAGGACGGGTCGCCCGTATGACCACCGTCGTGGAGGAACAGGTCGAAGTGCTGCTGGCCGACCTCCAGTTGGAGCGGTCCGGGCTCGCCCCGCACGATCCCGAGCCCACAGCCGGCCGCGCGTCGCGCCTCTCGGAACCGCTCGCTGCCCTCGGGCTCACCGCGTTCGTCGCCGAACTGCGCGGCCAGGCGCCCTGTGTTCCCGGCGTGCACAGCCTGCTCGACCTGGAGGCCGACGAAGCGGGCCGCGAGGTCTCCTACCGGCTCCGGCGCGCCGAGGCACGGGCGGCGGCGCCCGAGATCTGGGCGTGGCTGCGCCGGTGCCGGGACAGCGCGCCGTCCGGCCGTCCGTGGTGGACGGTGGGCAGCGCGCTGCCGCTGCCGGCGGACTCCGTACGCACCATGGCCGCGGTCACCGCGCCCGTACCGGATCTGACGCCGGTCACGGCCGCGTGGGCCGCGCAGTGCGGGCTGCGCCGGCACACCGCCGAGTACAACTGGCGCTGGCTCATGCTCGGCAAGGGCCTGCCCCTGCCCGCCGGCCGGCCGCTGCCCCGCCTCAATCAACTGATCAACGGGCTCGTGCAGCAGGCCCGTGAGTACGGGCTGCTCCCCCGCGCCCACCACGTCCAGCTCATCCGGCGGCCCAACACGCCCTCCATGGTGATGCCGGTGCGGCTGCCCGGACTGTCCCTGCTGTCGGTGCCCACCGCGGTCACCCCGGTGACCGTCCAGTACCTGCAACACGAGATCGCGCATTTGACCGAGCACGGTGTACGCCCGGCGCGGGCCGCGCTGCTGGACCGGTGGGCCTTCGACCCGCTGCGGTCGGAGGGCTGGGCCCTGCTGGTGGAACACCTCGCGGCCTCGCCCGCACTGCTCGTCCGCCTCGGCCTGAGCGACGACACCGCCGAAGCCGTCGCCCGTTTCCTCGGTCAGGAGGAGCGGTTCAGCCGCGGCATGATGGCGGTGGATCTCGCTCTCGACCGCGACCTGGAGGACTGCGCGAGTACCGCCGAGGCGCTGGAGGCAGCGGCCGCGCACGCGGCCCGCACCGGACTGCGCTGGGCGCCCGAACTGCTGCTCCTGCGTCAGACCAGCATGCTGAACTGGCGCTCCTACCTGGCCGGTTACGCCTGGCGCGACACCGTCCTGACAGAGCTGACGCGGCACTTCGGCCCGCAATGGGAGCTGCGGGACGACGCCTGGGCGGCCCTGCTGTCCGCGCTCGCGGGCACCGGGTCCGCGGCGGACTTCCTGCACGACCTGCACACCGGCCAGGCCGACGAAGAGCCCGGACCCGTGATCCACGACGAGCGCAGCAAGGAGACCCCATGACCCCGACGACGGCCTCCCGCCCGCCCGCGGCGGTGACGGGCGCGGCAGCCCTGCTGAGCAGCGACCCGGACCAGGTCCGCGACCTGCCCTGGGGCGCGGCCCACGCACTCTTCGACGCCTCGCCACGGCTCGCGGCCATCATGACCCGCGAGGACCTGGACGACTGGCTCGACTGCAGCCTGCTGCATTATCCGGTGCTCAACGCCATGCGCGGCGCCACGCCCGTGCCGCCCCAGGACCTCACCCGGACCATGACTGTCTCCGGCGATGCGCGCGGCGGGTATGCGGACGGGGCCAAGGTCCGTGCCCAGCTGCGGGCCGGCGCCACCGTCGTCGTGCAGAACCTGCACGAGTGGCACCGGCCGGCCCGGGAGGTGTGCCGCCGCGCGGCCGAACTGTTCGAGGCCAAGGTGGGCGCCGTGGCGTTCTGGTCACCGCCGGGAGAGGCGGGGCTGCGCGTCCACCGCGACGACGGGCACCTGTTCGTCGTGCAGATCTGCGGGACGAAACGCTGGTACCTCTACGACACGCCCGCCGCCCCCGGCCTGTGGGAGCCCGGCTACGTGGCGGACCCGGCGGAGCTGGGCGAGCCCACCACGGTCGACGTGCGGGCGGGCCAGGTCCTGTACCTGCCCGACGGTATCGCCCACCACACCGAGACGCTGGACGAGGAGTCCGTGCACGTCACCCTCGCCGTCCGGGAGCCCGCTCTGCGCGACATCGCCGAACTCGCCGTCCGCGCCGCCCTCGCCCGGGTGCCCGCCCACGCCACGGCGGGGGGCTCCTTCGCGGACCGCGAAGAGGCCGTCGGGACCGTCCTGGACAACCTCGCCACCGCCCTCGGCCGCGTCGACCGCACCGCCCTGACCCGACATGTCACGCGCCGCGCGGTCGAGGCGCGGGGCAGCCGTTGAGCGGGGCGGCAGGCCGGAGGCCGGGATCCGTGCCGGATCGCCGGGTCACCGGACATCTGCGCTGCCCTACCCGGCCGGGTCCGTCCGACCACTGGCCGGTGGGGTTCGGCCCTTCGGTGCGCCTCGGGCCGCGGCCATGCGAGAGGATGCGGGCTCGCCCTCCTCAAGAAAACGAGTCCCATGACGGGACCTGCATGACGGGACCTGCCGGAAAAGAGCTGGGTCAACGCACATCAAGAACGTCTGCAACGGGGGCGCTGAGACGTGCCGCCTGTCGAACCGGCCGACACCGAGTTCAATCTCAGCACCGCCGGCTCAACCACCGTTACGAACGCCGTCCCCGCAACCGCCGGGCCTTCCACGTCCTCGCATCAGCCATCTGCTGGTACAAGCGACTCGTCCGCCTCACCACATAGGACACGGCCCTGGCGCAGCTGAGCTGTCAGCGCGTCCGCCGGGCAGCACGCCCGCCGCGCGAGGGGATGTTCAGTAAGGTCTGAGCCTCAACACGCCACGGTGGCGGGCGAGTTCGTCCTACGGCGGGTGCGAGGTACGGACTGCTACCGTGAGCCCGCAAGCGCTGCGCGCCCCGGTCGTGAACGGAGCTGATCGTGCCCGACGCAGACGTGATCCTGCTGGATCTCGGCGGAGTGCTTTTCTGCGATCCCTGGGAGACGCTGCTGCTTACCCCGGAACGTGGGCTCGCCGACCGGCTCGGTGTGCCGAGACATACCGTCGAGGCCGTCGGTGCGCAATTGTGGGACGTGTTCTCCGTCGTACCCGCCGAGGAATCTTCCTACTGGGAGCAGTGCGCGGCGGGTCTTGGGGTGGCGCTACCCGTCGAGCTGATCCGGCAGGTGGAGCGGGAGCTGCTGACGCCAAGCCCTTGGGCGCAGGAGTTGCTCGCGGCCGCCGCCGCGACCGGGGCGGAGCTGGGCATTGCCTCGAACAACACCTCGTTCTGGTACACCAAGCAGGCCAGGGCTCTGCACCTGGACAAGTGGATCGACCCGGCACTCGTGTATGTGTCGCACGACCTCGGCGTGACGAAGGGGACTCCGGGGCGTGGCCTGCTGGAGATCGCGGCTGAGGCGGTCACCGGAAGCCGAACGGGCCTGGTGGAGGACCGGGAACCCAACCTCCGTCGGGCAGCGGCGCTGGGCCTGCATCCCTTCCCCTACGCCTACGAGCGCGACGGCGACCGCTTCCCGTGCTTCTCCGCCTCCGAGATCGACGGATGACGGTGCCCGGGCCGCCGGGGCCGCGCCCGCCGACGCCGCCCATCCCGCCGATGCCGTCGGCACCGCCGGGACCCGCCCCGGACCCGCCCGCCGCGGTTCTGCCGGTCGCCGTGCAGGCGCTGCTCGCCGAGTACAACTCGCTGCGCCAGGAGAGCCTTCAGGCCATCAGCAACCGTATCCAGATCATGAACTTCGCCTTCACCTCACTGGCCGTGATCATGGCGGCCATTCTCGGGTCGTCGGTGTCTCCGCTGCTCGTCGTACCGATCTGTCTCGTGTTCATCCCGGTCAGCGCCAAGGCGAGCTTGCTCATCTGGCTCGGTGAGTACCACCGCTCACAGCGCGCAGGGCGGGGCGTGGCAGGCATCGAGGTCCGGATCAATCAGCACCTCGCCGATCCCGACCTTCTGTCGTGGGAATCCAAGCTGATCTCCTCCCGCACGCACATGAGCTATCCGTACGCGGCGACGGCGGCCTACATGCTGTCGGCCGGCGTCCTGGCACACGTCGTCGGAATCTACTTCCTCGCGAACATCGTCGACGCGTACGGCAGGACGCCGACGCTGGCGGCGCTCTTCGGTGCGGTGGTCTACGCGCTGGCGCAGGAGGTGCTGTTCTTCCGTTTTTTCCGCCGCAGGTGGCGCGCGATCAGGCGGTTTTCGCACAACCAGTGACGATCGGCCCAAGATGCCGATTGAAGAGGTGCAGGCTGCTGGCCAGTTCATGGCTATGGCGGACTGCCCCTTCAGTGCTGGTGTGACGAGACGGGGATGCGGCACTGACATTCCAGTTGATGTGCTGCCCGGTGATGCCGAGACCAGCCGGGCGGTGAGACTCTCGCCGAGACGCTGCCGGGCCTGGCGCAGATCAACGCCATGCCGTCGGGGTTCGATCCGGCCTGGCGGCCAAGAGCGGGACTCGTGGTTGCGCACGATGTGCTGGGCGGGGTGTTCGTCCTCAATGGGGAGAACCCCATGAGGCCGGCCGGCCCGGCGAGCCGGGCCAAATCCTCTACTTCGCCCCGGATTTCCATGACTCGGAGGCGCTGGCGTTGGGCACTCGGCTTGGCCGCCCGCAAGCGGCATAGAGTCGTCCCAGCACCTGGGACGACACCGCTGGGTCGTGGAGCGGACTGTGTCCTGGCTGTCCGGCCGCCGACGTCTGCACCGCCGTTACGAGCGCACGCCGGAACAGTTCCTGGCCTTCACCGCCATCGCCGCAAGCCTCATGTGTCACCGCAGACCGACCAAGCGAAATGGCCTCCAGGGCGGTTCCGGATGTCCTGCGTGTAACTGCTGGGGGCAGCGGGTGACCAAATCGGCTTGTTCCACGAACACCGCTCGCCCTAAGGTGAAAGGACTTCGATGAGACGTTCCCCAGAAGCACGCCGCAGAGCGGGATCGTCCCACCTCGCTGAGGTGCCGGAAGGGCGGCAGCAGTCTTTGTCGACCCTTCCTTTAGGAGGTCTCCTTCATGAACATCGGTATCGGCCTGCCCATCGGCGACCCGACCACTCTGCTCACCTGGGCCCAGCGCGCTGACGCCGGGCCCTTCAGCACACTCGGCCTGCTGGACCGGCTCGTCTACCACAACCCCGAACCCCTGGTCGCGCTCGCCGTCCTCGCGGGCGCCACCTCCCGCATCCGCGTCCAGACCGAGGTGTTGCTCGCCCCGCTGCGCGATACCACCCTTCTCGCCAAGCAGGCCGCCACCTTGGACCGGATGACCGGTGGCCGCTTGGTCCTCGGCCTGGGTATCGGAGGCCGGGACGACGACCACCAGGTCACGGGGATCGACAAGCGCACCCGAGGCCGACGCCTCGACGAGCAGATGGCGGTGATGCGCCGCCTCTGGTCCGGCGAGCCGTACGGCGACGGCGTCGGTCCGATCGGCCCCGCACCGGCCCGGTCCGGCGGCCCCGAGGTGCTCTTCGGTGGATTCAAGCCCGTCGCGCTCGAACGCGTTGCCCGCTGGGGGGACGGCTTCCTCGCCGCCGCTGGGCCTTCGTGGGCAGGCGGCCTGTTCGACACTGTCCGCACCTTCTGGAAGGAGTACGGTCGCGACGGCGAACCGCGCATTGTCGCGCAGGTCAACGTCGCCCTCGGCCCTCACGACGTGATCGACGACGCCCGGACCAGCATGCGCGCGTACTACACCTTCACCGGCATGGCCGACCGGATGGTCGCCGGATTGCTCACCACGCCCACGGAGATCCGCGATGCGATCGCCCGCTTCGCCGACCTCGGCGCCGACGAGGTCATGCTCTACTGCTACGGCCTCGACCCGAACCAGGTCGACCGCCTCGCCGACGTCCTGTGACGGCTTGAGACGCCATTTCAGTTGGCGTGCTCTTTCGGCGGTCTGAGGTGACGACTGCTTCGCTTGTCGAGCGGATGGCGCCGGAAGACTTGTGGGAGTTGTTCCGACGAATGGTGCCGCCGGCACCGGTTCGCCCGCACTTCCACCACCTCCACCTCGCCCAGCCCGGCGAGCGCGGCCAGCTCGATCACGCGCTCCGTCCGGTCTGGCACAGCAGGGGCACCAGCAACTGACGGGCCGCAGCGCAGACTTGCCCGTGCAACATGGCTGCGTCGGCCAGATCGACACCCGCACCATGCAACGTGCCCGGCGCCTGGTCGTGCAAGTCTCCCCACACACATGCAGCGCCCCCTCCTGCGCACTGCCCGGTAGGGGCTGCCCTGCCACCTGGCCCGGCCTCACCTGTGACCGGACGGCCCCGGGGCCGCCTCGCCCTGACCGTCCGGGTCTGCCGGCGGCGCCGGGTGGTGGTCAGCTGGCGGCGGCGTGCTGGTCGAGGCCGCCGAGGATGAGGGCGAGGCCCCCCTCGAACGCCGCTTCGTGATCGAGCTCGGGAACGTCGTCGGGCAGGTCCCCGGGGTCCGGGGTGTCGGCGGCGGCCTGCTCCTCCAGTACGCAGCCGACGGTGAAGCGGCTGGAGGCCAGCATCGCCATCAGCGCCTGCTGCTCTGGCACCCCGGAGGTGACAAGGAAGGCCATTTTGTGGCGGATACGGTCCAGGTCGCCGGTCGGGATACTGCCCGCGTGCAGGCGGGCACCGTCGCGGCGCATCAGCAGGGTGCGGCGAAAGCTGCGGGAGTTGTCCAGGAACCAGGTGCGCCAGTCGTCGCCGGGCTGAGGCAGGGGCGCGGTGGCGTGCGGGGCCATGGCTGCCTCCGCCATCGCGGCCAGCAGATCCTTCTTGGTCTTGAAGTGGTAGTAGAGCGACGGCTGCTCCACGCCCAGGCGCTTGGCCAGGCGCCGGGTGCTGACGGCATCCAGCCCCACATCGTCCAGCAGGTCGAGCGCCTCGGTGACGACGGTCTCACGGTTCATCTTGGTCACGTTGACAATCTATCGCTGATAGAAGACGCTGAAAAACGGTGAATCAATCAGCGATAGACTCTGGAGTGGGTCGGTCATGGCGGGCAAGAACGTAGGGCGGACGCTCCGGATCCTGGTGGCGGGCGGCGGTGTGGCCGGACAGGCACTGGCTTTCTGGCTCTCACGCGGCGGCCATGAGGTGACGGTCGCCGAACGGTTCCCGGCGCTGCGGGCCTCCGGAGCGCAGGTGGACCTGCGCGGGCAGGGCATCCACGCGGCGGCGCGCATGGGGCTGCTCGAGGACGTACGCAGTCAGCTGGTGGACGAGGCCGGGGTGGCGTTCGTGGACTCCCGGGGCAGGCCGAAGGCGACGATCATGGCGAACACCGCCGGCAGAGGCCGTCAGACGCTGACCTCGGAGTACGAGATCATGCGGGGCGACCTGGTGCGCATCCTGTACGCGGCGACGAAGGACGACGCGGAGTACGTCTTCGGCAAGAGTGTCGACAACTTCGACCAGCACGCCGACAAGGTCACCGCGCACTTCTCGGACGGGACCTCGGGCGAGTACGACCTGCTGATCGGCGCCGACGGGCAGGGCTCGCGCATCCGGCGGGCGCTGCTGCCCGAGGGCTTCGACCCGTACTGGCGGATGGGCGTCCACATGGCGTACTGGTTCGTCCCGCGTATCGCCTCCGACACCAACATCCGTGACACCTACATGGTCCCGGGTGGCCGGCAGATCATGCGGCGCAGCCACAACGCGACCGAGACGCAGGCGTACTTCGTGATGCGCGAGGACTCGGCGGAAGCTTCCGCGATCCACCGTGCGCCCGTCGAGGAGCAGCAGAAGTTCTGGGCCGAGCGATTCAGGGATGCGGGTTGGCAGACCGAGCGGTTCGTCCAGGGCATGAAGGACAGCCCGTTCTTCTACTCCCAGGAGATCGCCCAAGTGCGTATCGCCGGCTGGTCCGAGGGCCGGGTGGTCCTGGCCGGGGACGCCGCGCACTGCGCCTCCCCCTATAGCGGGATGGGGATCTCCGGCGGCCTGGTCGGCGCCTACGTCCTGGCCGGGGAGATCAACCGCATCCCGGGCGACCTGACGGCGGCCCTGGCGACGTACGAACGCGTCCTGCGCCCGTTCGTGGACAAGATCCAGCGCGAGGTCAACCCGAGGATCCTGCGGTTGGGCATGCCGTTGCACAAGCACGCCATCACCGCGTTCCAGAACGTCACGGCACTGGCCTGCTTCCTGCGCCTCCCCGACCTGGTCGCCCGCATGTCGAAGGAGGACCGCGGCGGCGACTGGCAGCTACCCGTCTACACCGACGCCGCCTGATCCGGTCCGCGCTGTGCTCCGGCACTCTGGTCATCCGCCACCGGTCCCGTCGAGTCGGTCGAACAGCGACCACGCCTGTACCGGGCCTGAACCGGACGGTGCGGAAAGCGGCGAACTCGTCGAGCGGTTGACGTCCCGGGCGCGGGAGGTCGCTGCGTCGTGGGCGGCGAGTTCTTCTCGGGTTCCAACGAAGGCGAGGCCGCGGTCGGGAGGGAGACGGTCGACCACCATCGTGACGGCTCCTTGCACCGTGGCGGCCGGCTCCACAAACTCGCTGCGGAGGGGCCGACGGCCCAGTATTCGCCTTCTACTGTGGGCTGGACGTAGGTGACCCGCGACCGCGCACCCTTGCGCAGCCCGCTGCGCACCCTTGCGCAGCCCGCAGCCCTCAGCCCGTTGCCCCCGACCGACAGCAGGGCACAGAAGTTCACCGGCCGTTGCTGACACAGTCCTCCCGGCGTGAACCTCATACATCACATGCGTATCGGCTGCGGCGTTTCGGCCAACCTCTGTCGCGGCGAGACCCGCGCCATACGCGGGGGCAAGTGTTCGGGACATGCGCATCCCGCACCACGTCGGCGCATCCGCTTCGTCCTAAACACGCGTGTTCGATCCGCCCTGCCGTGTCGTTGACCCGGGCACCATCGCAGAACCACAACTCACGCCGAATCGCACCGAGTTGCGCCACATCTCGGCTGCCCTCATGTGGCGCCCTGAGGAGGAGAAACGCCATGCACCCCGCCCTCGCCGACTTGCAGCGGACCGCCGAGAACGGCCATCGAGCCGCCGCGCTGTCCCACACGGACCAGTTCCGCGCAGCAACAATCCCGGATACGAGGTGGGCGGCATGAGTGAGCCCACCCGTTCGTCAGCCGACAGTGTCCCGGGACCGCGCACCACCGGGCCGGCCGCTGCTTCCGCCGCCCCGGCCGCGCCGGCCGCGTCGGACGGCCCCACCTCGTCCGAGCAGCAGATGCGCTTCGTCGACGTGACAGGTAGCCGCGAGGCGGCCGGGCGTTCGATCCGGATGCGTGACATGGCCCGCCGCCTGCCCCAGTTGGTGCGCCGCTCGCTGGCCCTGGGCTGGCGCGTCGACCGGCGGGCGACCGTCGGCCTTCTGCTGTGTCAGCTGGTCAGTGGGGTGATGCAGGCCCTGGGCCTGGTCGCGATCGCCGGCACGCTCACCGCCCTGCTGCGCGACGGCGACGTGTACCACCGCCTCCTCGCGGCGTGGCCCTCCGTCGCCCTGCTCGCCGGAGCCGCCGGGGTGCGCGCGCTCCTGGGCATCACGGTCAACTGGCTGTCCTCCCGCCTGAGTCCGCTGATGACCCGCGAGGCCGAGCAGATGCTGCTCACCGGCTGTGTCGAGGTCGAGCTGGCTGCCTACGACGATCCGGACTTCAACCGCGACCGTGAGGCCGCGGACCGCGGGGCCCAGGTCACCGGCGAGCTGATCAACGAGGGCCAGGACCTGATCGCCTCGGCCGCCGCCTTCCTCGCCGGGGCGATCGTCCTGGCGGGTGTGCACTGGGTGCTTCTCCCCCTCCTCGTCGCCGCCAGCATGCCGCAAGCCGTGGCCCAGGTCAGTGCCGCCCGTGCCCGCTACCTGGCCAATCTGCGCAGCAACGGCGACAACCGGTTGCTGGCGATCCTGCGCTGGCACATCTACACCAAGGACGCCGCCGACCAGATCCGCGCCGGCACCATGGCCGACTTCCTCTCCGGCCGATACCGCAGCACCGTCGCCCGGATCAACCGCGAGGACCGGGCCGCGGCCGACCAGGGCGCCCGCATGTCCCTGATCGGCGCCGTGTGCGGAGGGCTGGGGTCGGCGGTGGTGTGGGCCGCCGTCGTGTGGCTGCTCGCCACCGGCCGGATCACCGTCGGACGTGCCGGGACAGCGGTCTTCGCTCTGCAGACCGCCGGCATGGCGGTCCGGGGCCTGGTGGCCGTCGGCGCGCGCGCCGTACGGACCGGGCTCTACATGGACGACTGGACCCGCTTCCTGGACCGGGCCGGCGGCTTCCGCATGCGCCGCGGTCCGCGCCGGCCCCCGGCGCCGGAAACGATCGAGGTCAAAGCGCTCACCCATCGCTACGCCGGCAAGGACCGCGACGCCTTGTCCGACGTCTCCCTCACCCTGCGCCGCGGCGAGGTCACGGCCCTGGTCGGTTACAACGGCTCCGGCAAGTCGACCCTGGCGAAGCTGATCAGCGGCCTGTACCTCCCGGACGGCAGCGGTCAAGTGCTCTGGGACGGAGTGCCCACCGGCACCATCGACCCGAAGGCGTTGTGGCAGCAGGTCGCCCTCGTGCCGCAGGACTACGCCCACTGGCCACTGACCGTCCGCGAGAACGTGACGCAGGGACAGCCCACCGAGCGCGGCGACGAGGCGGTCCGCGAGGCTTGCGCGGCCGCCGACGCCGACGAGGTCGTCGACACGCTCGGCGCCGGTCTGGACACCCTCCTGGCGCGCGAGTGGCTCAACGGCGAGGAGCTCAGCGGCGGCCAGTGGCAGCGCATCGCCCTGGCCCGGGCCTTCTTCCGCCGGGCCGGACTGCTCGTCCTGGATGAGCCGACCGCCAACCTCGATCCCCGCGCCGAATTCCGCATTTTCCAACGGCTGCGGTCTCTGGCCCGGGACCGAGCCGTTCTGCTGGTGACCCACCGCATGACCAGCGTCGCCATCGCCGACCGCATCGTGGTCCTCGACGAAGGAAGGATCGTCCAGGAAGGGACGTACGCCGAACTCTCCGAGCAAGAGGGCCTCTTCGCGAAGTTGCTGTCCTACCAGATCGCCTCCGACCGTGACGAGGCCCGGCCGTCGGACGGTCCGGAACGGGCGCACCGCGGGTCCTGACAGCTGACCCGCACGCCACCTTCACTCGTCGTGAGCTTCCTCCCATGCCGTGAGGACCGCTGCCGGGATGCGTCCTCGCTCCGGGACGTCGTAGCCGTGCTCGCGGGCCCACGCGCGGACGGCGGCCGAATCGCGCGGGCCGCGGGCGGGGCGGCGGGGGGCGGCGGGGGACGGCTCCTGCCCCGCTCGCCGTTCGGGCGAGGGTGTGAAGAAGGGTCCGCGCGACAGCAGGCTGTCGGGGAACAGCGGCACTCGGGTCCGGCCGCTGAGGACCGCGACGAGAAACTCGGTGAGCGTGCCGTCGAAAGTGAACCACTCAGCTCCGCGAGCTTCGTTGACGGCGATCGTCCACGCGGCCGGGTCCTGTGCCGGAGCGGTGTGCCAGAACCCGAACTCCCCGTTGTCGGTGACGGCGATCGGGAACAGGTCCTGGGGCGCGTAGGGGACGGAGCGCCCCCGGGCCCGGTCGTCCTCCAGCTGGTTCCGGAGCTGGGTGGTCATGGGGCCGGTCAGGTCGATCCAGTCGGTCATGCCCAGCGGGTGGCGCAGGCTGAGGTAGCCGCAGAAGGAGCCCGGCCCGTAGCGGGACGCCAACTGCCGGTAGTCCTTAGGCAGAGCCATGCCGAGCGCGGTCTCGACGCTGTTCCAGTCGACCGAGGACGGAGCCGGCGGAGGCGGACACAGGCGGGTGAGGTGTTCGAGAGCAGTGGTCACGGAAGGAGTCCTTGGCGGTCGAGCTGTTGCTGGTCCCACGCGGGGTTACGCAAGGGGACGTCCAATGTGAAGCCCCGGTCGCCCGTGGCCTCGAGCTGGATGTACTTCGGTACGGAGTCCTTCAGGTTGTCCGTGTACTCCAGGTAGACGTTGTAGTGGATGACCTCGCCCTTGTGCGCCGCGTCGTAGATGTCCTGCTCCCAGTCCCGCATGTCAGGGCTGTTGGTGGGGTTCTGCGTGATGGTGAACAGGTTGTCCAGTGTGTCACCGGAGCCACCGAGCATGCGAGCCAGCAGGTGACCTCGGGCCTGGTTGTAGTCACCGCCCAGGAAGCCGGGTGGGCGCAGGTTCCCGTTGGCATGGGTCCCTTCGTCCAGCATGTCGCGGGTGATGACCGCGTTCATCTCGTAGGGGCGGTCGTGGGGGTCCCGGGTGAAGGTGACGCGGCCGCCCCACGTGGGATCCGCGGTGCAGCCCGCCAGGCCGAGGGGGTCGGTGAGGGTGAAGGGGTTGGGGACGTAGGCGTAGTGGTTGGGGGCGGGGGCGAGGCCGAGCGGGTCGGGGGTGAGGTAGCGGCCGAGGTGGGGGTCGTAGTAGCGGTTGACGTTGTAGTGCAGGCCGGTCTCGGGGTCGTACTGCTGGCCCGGGTAACGCAGCGGGGTGTACGCGGTGCAGTCGCGGTTCCACTGGGTGGCGCCCCAGACGCTGCTGCGGGCGCGCCAGGCCAGGTGGCCGTCGTGGGTCAGGAGTTCGCTGGGGGCACCGGTCAGGTCGGCGACGATGGCGAAGAAGCGCCGGTCGATGTCGTCCGGTGCGTCGGCCGGTTTTGCCTCGCGCTGGGCCAGCGGGCGCTGACCGAGGTAGTCCCAGGTCAACGTGATGCCGTCGGCGTCCTGTTCGGCCAGTTGCCCGCCGTCCCAGGTATAGGTGACACGTTCGACGATCTGGTCGTTCTCGTCGAGGCGGTGCTTGCCGATGCGGCGGCCCAGTGCGTCGTAGAGGTAGTGCCAGCGGCCGTGGTGGGGGGTGACGGCGTGGGTGAGGCGGTCCTCCGCGTCCCAGGTGAAGTGCCAGGTGAGGGTCTTGCCGCTGAGGGTGGTGCTCTGGCGGCGGATGACGCGGCCCTGGGCGTCGTAGTGGTCGCGTGTGCGTCCGGCCTGGGTCAGGCGGCTGCCGCGGTGCTGGTGGGCGCCGGTCCGGTCCTGTCCGGGGGCGCGGTCGGGCAGGGTGGCGTGGGTGAGGTCGCCGGCCGTGTTGTAGGCGTAGGTCTCGCTCCAGCCCCGGGCCTGGACGGCGGTGACGCGGCTGGCGGTGTCGAGGGTGTAGGTGCGCTCTCCGGTGAGGCTGTCGACGATGCTGGTCGGGGTGCCGTCGGCTTGGTAGGTGTAGGAGCGCTGGAGCAGCTCGTCCGCCGCGGTGGTGAGGGACTGGGAGACGACGCGGCCGACGCTGTCCCAGTGGTGGTGCAGGCTCAGGTGGCCGTCGAGGGTGCGGGTTCTCTCCCGGCCCAGGGCGTCGCGTTCGAAGGTGAAGGTGTGTTCGCCGCTGGTGTACGACGACAGGACTCCGGCGTCGTAGGCGAGGGTGCTGGTGGCGCCGCTGGGTGTGCGGCGGTGGGTGCGGCGGCCGAGCGCGTCGTAGCCGTAGTGCGTGGTGCGGCCGTTGACCGTCTCGGTCACGATCCGCCCGGCGTGGTCGCGTTCGAGGTCGATGCGGGCGTGGGGGTTGGTGATCCGGGTGACGTGGCCGCGTTCGTCGCGGGTGAAGGTGGACACGGCGCCGTCGTCGTGGTGCAGGCGGGTGACGCGGCCCAGTGCGTCGCGCTCGAAGGTGAGGGTCTGGCCGGCGCCGTTGGTGCGGGAGGTGAGGCGCCCCAGGGCGTCGTGCCGGTAGGTGAGGGTGCGGCCGTCGAAGTCGGTTTCGCGGACCAGGCGGCCGGCCGCGTCGTAGGTGTACTGCCAGTGCAGGCCCTGGGCGTTGGTGACCTGGGTCAGGCGGAGTTCGGTGTCGTGGGTGAAGCGGTAGTCGGCGTCGTCCGTCGTCGTGGTCGTGGCGGGCTTGTCGAAGTGGGTCACCTGGTGGTGGCTGGTGCGGCCCATGCGGTCGGTGTGGCTGGTCAGGTTGGCTTCGCCGTCCCAGGTCCACTCTTCCCGGCTGCCGTCGGGCAGTTCGCGCCAGGCGGGGCGTCCCTCGGTGGTCCAGCCCTGGCGCAGGACGCCGCCCAGGGCGTCGACGGCCTCCACGACGCGGCCGAAAGCATCGCGGACCAGGGTCGTCGCGGCGGTGTCGGGGGCCTCGATACGTACGGTGAGTCCGGCGGCGTCGGTGGTGACCTTGGTGAGGTCGCCGACCGGATTGCGGATGGCGGTGATGTGGCCGCGTGGGTTGTAGGTGTACTCGGTGCGTGCGCCGTCGGGTTCGGTCACGGCCGTGGCGTTGCCGTGCTCGTCGTAGGCGAAGGTGCGGCGGGCACCGCCGCGTTCGGTGACAGCGACCGGAAGGTCCCACTCGTTGTAGACCGCGTGGGTGTGGACGCCGTCGGGGGCGTGCAGGCCTGTCAGGTTGCCGCGGGCGTCGCGCTCGTAGCGGGTGGTGGCCCCGAGCGGGTCCGTGTGGGACAGGATGCGATCGTGGTCGTCGAAGGTGTAGGAGTGGGTGTGGCCCAGCGGGTCGGTCTCGGCCACGACCTGGAGGGCGCTGTTGAGGTAGTAGACACTGGTGGCACCGGTGGAGTCGGTGTAACGGGTGATGCGATCGCCCGTCTCGGGGTGGCGCGTGTAGGCGAAGGCGGCTGACAGGGCGCCGTCGGGGCCGACGGTGCGGGCGATGCGTCCTTCGCCGTCGTAGACGTAGCGGAAGGTCGAGTCGTTGCGGTCCGTCCACGAGGTGATGCGGTCCGCGTCGTCGTAGGTGAAGCGCAGCGGCAGGCCGGAGGAGTTGGTGACCGCGTCCAGGCGGCCCTGTGCGTCGTAGCCGTAGCGCAGAACCGGTTGAGGACCGTCGGGAGTGCGCAGGGCCACGGTGCGGATACGGGCGCTCTCGACGGTGAGCGCCACGTGGTAGCCCCCGTCGTGGACGAGGGCGGTGGGAGCGCCGTCGCCCTCTCGGTGTATGGCGATGTGGTTGGTGTGGCGGTCTTCGATCTGGACCAGCCAGTAGGCGGGCGAGGCGTGATAGGGGCTGCCGGTGAACGTTCTGACGAGCCGGGTGACCGGCTCGGTTATCTGGTACGTGGTGGTGCCGTTGGCGTGCCCGCCGTGCACCAGGGGCAGGCGGGGGCCCTCCAGCGGAAGGACGCCGTCGGTGTCTCCCGGCGCCGGCAGTGCGGGGTAGACCAACAGGGAGCCGTCCTCGCGAGCCCACACCGCTCCCTGGCCCTGCGGGTCGAGTTCGATGCGTTCGTCCAGGGTGGAGGCCCAACTCCGCCCGAACCACTGCCCGTAGCGGTACCCGGACAGGTGGGTGCGGCGTAGCACCAGTGGGAGGACGCCGGGCAGCGAGAGGTCGGTGTGCGGGAGGGTCATGTCGCCGGTCGCGATGTCGACCGGGTCGTTGAGGCATTTCTTCTTGAGCAGGGGGATGGCGTTGCGGCGTGGGTCGTCCTTCGCCCCGTCGAGCCGGTCGGGCTTGGTGTGGCCGTCGCCGGTCCTGTTGCGGGGACCCGGGATCGCCGGCGCGTCGCCGGAGCCCTTGCCGTCCCCGTGCTTGCCGACGTGGATGCCGTGCGCCTTGTCGCGGACGTCGATGTCGTTGTGCTTGTGCAGCCGGGAGGTGGCCTTGGCGCGGTCCGGCACGGTCTCCGTGATGTGCTTGGCGACCTTGCCGAGCGCCTTCTCCGAGCCCTTGAGCGCGCCGTGCAGC